>NZ_JALBGZ010000318.1:0-7038 GCF_023006515.1 Bradyrhizobium sp. PRIMUS42 | reverse complement strand
CATCACGACGAGGTTGTCGGTCCGCGAGCGGGTGAGGCCGCGTGACACCAGCTTGGAGGCGTGGTGGCCCGCGTCGCCGTCCGGCTCCTTGCCTTCCTCGACGCCCTTGCCGAGCGCGTCGAAGTTCGACTCGGTCGGGTCGACATGGGCGAGGTCGAAGCGCGACATGTAGCTCACCGCGAGCTCGCGGAAGACGTAGTCGAGGATCGAGGTCGCGTACTTGATGCTGTCGTTGCCCTGCACGGGGCCCGCCGGCTCGAAGCGGGTGAAGGTGAAGGCGTCGACATATTCGTCGAGCGGCACGCCGTACTGGAGACCCAGCGACACGGCGATGGCGAAGTTGTTGATGAAGGAGCGCAGCGCCGCGCCTTCCTTGTGCATGTCGATGAAGATCTCGCCGAGACGGCCGTCATCATATTCGCCGGTCCGCAGGTAGACCTTGTGGCCGCCGACGACCGCCTTCTGGGTGTAGCCCTTGCGGCGATCCGGCATCTTCTCGCGCTCGCGCATCACGATGATGCGCTCGACCAGCTTCTCGACGATCTTCTCCGAGACCTGGGCGGTGCGCGCCGCCATCGGCTTCTCGTAGAGTGACTCGACCGCATCGTCCTCGTCCTCGTCGTCGGCGATGAGCTGCGAGTTGAGCGGCTGGGAGAGCTTGGAGCCGTCGCGATAGAGCGCGTTGGCTTTCAGCGCGAGCTTCCACGACAGCATGTAGGCGGACTTGCAGTCCTCTACAGTTGCGTCGTTCGGCATGTTGATGGTCTTGGAGATCGCACCCGAGATGAAGGGCTGCGCCGCCGCCATCATGCGGATGTGGCTCTCGACCGACAGATAGCGCTTGCCGATCTTGCCGCAGGGGTTGGCGCAGTCGAACACCGGATAGTGCTCGGCCTTGAGGTGCGGAGCACCTTCCACCGTCATCGCGCCGCAGATGTGGACGTTGGCCGCCTCGATCTCGCGCTTGGTGAAGCCGACGGCCTGGAGCAGGTCGAAGCCGGGGGCCGCGATCGCCTCGGCGCCGATGCCGAGCTGGTCGCGGATGAAGTCTTCGCCAAAGGTCCACTTGTTGAAGGCGAACTTGATGTCGAAGGCGGTCGGCAGGGCCTTCTCGACCTTGGCGATGGCTTCATCGGTGAAGCCCTTGGCCTTCAGCGTCGAGGCGTTGATGCCGGGGGCGTTGGAGAGCGAGCCGTGGCCGACGGCGTAGGCCTCGATCTCCGCGATCTCGCTCTCGCGATAGCCGAGCGCGCGCAGCGCCGCGGGAACCGCGCGGTTGATGATCTTGAAGTAGCCGCCGCCGGCGAGCTTCTTGAACTTCACCAGGGCGAAGTCGGGCTCGATGCCGGTGGTGTCGCAATCCATCACGAGGCCGATCGTACCGGTGGGCGCGATCACCGTGGTCTGGGCGTTGCGATAGCCGTGCTTCTCGCCGAGCTCGAGCGCCGCATCCCAGGCCGCCTGCGCGTGGGTGACGAGGTCGGCCTGCGGGCAGGAGACGAGGTCCATCGGCACCGGGTTGACGCTGAGCGCCTCGTAGCCGTTGGACTGGCCGTGGGCGGCGCGGCGGTGGTTGCGGATGACGCGCAGCATGTGCGCGGCGTTCTTCTTGTAGCCGGGGAAGGTGCCGAGCTCGGCGGCGATCTCCGCCGAGGTCTTGTAGGTGATGCCGGTCATCACGGAGGTCAGCGCGCCGCAGAGCGCACGGCCTTCCTTGCTGTCATAGGGCAGGCCCATGGTCATCAGCAGGCCGCCGATGTTGGCGTAGCCGAGGCCGAGCGTGCGGAACTCGTAGGAGAGCTCGGCGATCGCCTTCGACGGGAACTGCGCCATCATCACCGAGATTTCGAGCACGACCGTCCAGAGCCGGCAGAGATGCTCGTAGCCCTCGACGTCGAAGTGCTTGGTGCTGACGTTGTAGAAGGTCAGCAGGTTCGCGGAGGCGAGGTTGCACGCCGTGTCGTCCAGGAACATGTATTCCGAGCACGGATTGGACGCGCGGATGTCGCCGGACGCCTTGCAGGTGTGCCAGTCGTTCATGGTGGTGTTGAAGTGCAGGCCGGGGTCGGCCGACGCCCAGGCGGCGTAGCCGATTTTTTCCCAGAGGTCGCGCGCCTTCAGCGTCTTCGTCACCTTCTTGGAGGTGCGGGCGTTCAGATTCCAGTCGCCGTCGGTTTCCACGGCGCGGAGGAAGTCGTCCTTCAGCGAGACCGAGTTGTTGGAGTTCTGGCCGGAGACGGTGAGATAGGCTTCGCTATCCCAGTCGGTATCGTAGGTCTCGAACTGGATGTCCTTGTAGCCCTGCTTGGCGAACTGGATGACGCGCTTGATGTAATTGTCAGGCACGAGGCTGCGGCGCGCGAGCTTGATCTCGCGGCGGAGCGCCGGGTTCTTCTCGGGGTCGAAGCAGTCGTCGCCCGAGCCTTCGCAGTTCACGCAGGCCTTCAGCACCAGCTTGAGGTGCTTCTGGTTGATCTTGGAGCCGGTGACGAGGGCCGCGACCTTCTGCTCCTCCTTCACCTTCCAGTCGATATAGGTCTCGATGTCGGGGTGATCGACGTCGACCACGACCATCTTGGCGGCGCGGCGCGTGGTGCCGCCCGACTTGATCGCGCCCGCGGCGCGGTCGCCGATCTTGAGGAAGCTCATCAGGCCGGACGAGCGGCCGCCACCGGAGAGCTTTTCGCCTTCGCCGCGCAGGCGCGAGAAGTTGGAGCCGGTGCCGGAGCCGTATTTGAACAGGCGCGCTTCGCGGACCCAGAGGTCCATGATGCCGCCCTCGTTGACGAGGTCGTCACCGACGCCCTGGATGAAGCAGGCGTGCGGCTGCGGATGCTCGTAGGCCGACTTGGACTTGGTCAGCTTGCCGGTGAAGGGGTCGACGTAATAATGGCCCTGGCCGGGACCGTCGATGCCATAGGCCCAGTGCAGGCCGGTGTTGAACCATTGCGGCGAGTTCGGCGCGACCATCTGCATGGCGAGCATGTAGCGGAGCTCGTCGTAGAAGGCCTGGGCGTCCTCGTCGGTCGAGAAATACTTGCCCTTCCAGCCCCAATAGGTCCAGCAGCCGGCGAGGCGGTCGAACACCTGCTTGGCTGAGAGCTCGCTGACATAGCGCTCCTTCTCAGGCAGCGCGGCGAGGGCGTCGGTGTCGGGCACGGAGCGCCACAGGAAGGAGGGGACGGATTCCTCCTCGACCTTCTTCAGGCGCGCGGCAACGCCGGCTTTACGGAAATACTTCTGGGCGAGCACGTCGGAGGCGACCTGCGACCACTCGGTCGGGACCTCGACGCCGTCCATTTTGAACACGACCGAGCCGTCGGGATTGCGAATCTCCGACGTGGTCAGGCGGAAATCGATTCCCGCGTAAGGTGACTGTCCGTGGGTGGTGTGGCGCCGCTCAATCCGCATGGTCTTGCCCCGTCCTTATCTTTGACCGGTCTCGCCCCTCGTTGAAGGCGTGCCGGGTCGACATTTCGTTTCGCGAGCCCTTCGGCCGTTCGGCCTCGGGCATCGCAGCTCAGCCGGTGGACCCGGCCCTTGTTCTCCCGACGCGATTCTTCGATGCGTGCATCGATCATCCGCCGGCATGTCCAGAACCATCCGCCCCCAAGGGGATGGGCCCGACATGCGTTCAACGCCCCACAGTCACTTCAACAATTGCCATGCGAGCCTGTTGCCGGCCCGTTCTGGCGCCCGAAAAGCCCGCTATCCGAGGGCAGACAAGCCCTCATCCGCTGCCTTTGGCTGGCGGGCGGAGTGACGATTTGCGAGACCCTTTGGGGGAGTGCCGGCGGGACGCAAACTCACTCGCGCCGAACGGACCGAAAGCTAGGACTCTCCGTTGCGCCCGTCAAGAACTAGTGCGAGTTCCTGAATCAAATACTAAATATGGTGGATTGCGGGGGATAACAGGGGGCAAGCCCGCGCCTGTTGTGGAGCCAAGTATCAGTGAGTCCTCACGGATTCCCAACCGAAAAAATTTGCATCCCGTGGTGATGCGGACGCTTCATCCCGCTGTTCACAGGGCAGGTATATTTTTGGGCAATGGGGTTGCGTCAGCAGGACTCACGTAGCCCTACGGAAGGCGAGGGAAGGTATGCCCGCCGCGGTGGTGGTTTGCACCGCGAATCCGCGCCAAGCTGACGCTCAATTTGCCGGACTGCCTCATGCTTGATTCGACTCGCCGGGATGCGCGACCGCGCATCGCCCCGGCCGGCCTGATGTTCCTCGCCATCACCTCGATCGGCTGGGGCTTCAATTGGCCGGTGACGAAATTCCTGCTCTCCGAGCTGCCGCCGCTGACGCTCCGGGGCGTGACCGGCGTGCTCGGCGCGGTGCTCCTAGCATTGCTCGCGGTCATGCGCCGGCAGAGCCTCAAGGTGGAGCCGGGGATCTGGCCGCGCCTCATCACCGCCGCGGTCCTCAATGTCACCGGCTGGATGGTGCTGATGGGCCTGGCGCTGCTCTGGCTGCCGGCGAGCGAGGCGGCGCTGATCGCCTACACCATGCCGGTCTGGGCCTCGCTGATCGCCTGGCCGGTGCTGGGCGAGCGGCCGACGCTGCTTCGCACGCTGGGACTGGTGATGGCCTTTGTGGGGCTCGCCTCGATCATGGGCAGCAACGGCATCACCGCCAGCGTCGAGAAGCTGCCTGGAATCGTCATGGCGCTGTGCGGCGCGCTGGGCTTTGCCATCGGCACGGTGTTCTCGAAGAGGTACCCGATCCATCTGCCGCCAATTACAGCCGCGGCCTGGCAGATCGGGATCGGCTGCCTGCCGATCTCGATCATCGGCCTCTTAGTCGAGACCACGCATCTGTCGAACGTGACGCCGCTCGGCTGGTGGCTGCTGGTCTATTCTACTGTGGTCCAATTCTGCATCGCCTATGTCAGCTGGTTCGCAGCGCTCGCCCGCCTGCCGGCCTCGGTCGCTGCGATCGGGACGATGGCGGTGCCGGTCATCGGCGTGGTGGCTTCGGCAATCGCGCTGCACGAGCCGCTGGGCGCAGGGCAGATCGCCGCGCTGATCTTCACGCTGGCCGCCGTGGTGCTGGCGACGCGATGAGCGTGGCAACGTGTCGTCCGTATAGGATGGGTAGAGCGCAGCGAAACCCATCAATTCCGGCCGCGCGGCGAGACGATGGGTTTCGCTGCGCTCTACCCATCCTACGAGGTTAGCTCACCCCGCCCAGCGCCTTCCGGATCATCTCGGCGAGCTGGTTTCTCCGGTAGGGCTTTGTCAGCAGCATCACGCCATCGTCGAGCTTGCCGTGGTGGACGATGGCGTTGTCGGTGTAGCCGGAGGTGTAGAGCACCTTCACGCCGGGCCGGCGCCTGGCCACCTCTTCGGCGAGCTCGCGCCCGCTCATGCCGCCGGGGATGACGACGTCGGTGAACAGCAGGTCGAACGGCTCGCCGGCGTCGATCAATTCGAGCGCGGCCTTGCCGTCGGGCGCGGCCACCGTCCTGTAGCCCAGACTCTGGAGCTGGGCGGTGACGAAGTTGCGCACCAGATTGTCGTCCTCGACGACGAAGATGGTCTCGGCGCCGCCTTCGGCCTGCGGCGCGAGCGCGGCTGCGACATCCGTCGTGCCTTCGCCCGGCGGCAGATAGAGCTTGATCGTGGTGCCGTGGCCTTCCTCGCTGTAGATCTTGATGTGACCGCCGGACTGCTTGACGAAGCCGTAGACCATGGAGAGGCCGAGGCCGCTTCCCTTGCCGACCTCCTTGGTGGTGAAGAAGGGCTCGAACGCCTTCTGCTGAGTCTCCACGGACATGCCGGTGCCGGTGTCGCTGACGGCGAGCATGACGTAGTGGCCGGCCACCACGTCGGCATTGGCCTGTGCATAGGCCTCGTCCAGCACGGCGCGGTGAGTCTCCAGCAGCAGCTTGCCGCCGTTCGGCATGGCGTCGCGCGCGTTGATCGCCATGTTGAGCACGGCATTGGTGAGCCGGGACGGATCGATATGGGCGGTCATCGGCCCCAGTTCCAGCACGGTCTCGATCTGGATCTGCTCGCCGAGGGTGGGGCGCAGGAGTTTTGCGATGTCCGCGATCGCGGCGTTGATCTCGACATTGCGCGGCTGCAGCGGCTGCCGGCGCGCAAAGGCAAGCAGATGCTGGATCAGCTCGGCGCAACGCTCGGCGGCATCGTCGATCAGCCGCGCCGCGCGCTGGAGCTCCGGCTGCTGCTTCAGGCTTTCCACCAGCGTCTCGGTGTTGCCGGAGATCACGGTCAGCATGTTGTTGAAGTCGTGCGCGACGCCGCCGGTCAGCTTGCCGATCGCATCCAGCTTCTGCGACTGGTACAGCTGCCGCTCGGTCTCGCGCGACATGGTCGCGTCGTGATAGACCAGCACCGCGCCGGAGATGTCGCCTTGCCCGTCCAGCATCGGCCGGCCGCTGATCATGAGATGACGCGGAGGATTGCCGCTGTGCGGGCGGACGATCATCTCCAGATCCTCGAACTTCTCGCCGCGCAGCACGCGCACCGAGGGCAGCTCGTCGGCCTTCATCGGCGTGACGCCGTCGCCGTGAAATACATCCGACAGCGCGCGCAGATTGCGCAGATTCATGCCGGCGCGATGCAACAGCATGCGCTCTGCGGCCGGATTGGACAGAAGGACATTGCCGTCCGCGTCGATGACCAGCACCGCCTCCGCCATGCTGTGAAACGTGCTTTGCAGTACGTTGACCGACAGGCGCAGCTCGTCATGCGCGGTGACCAGGTGCTCCGTGCGCTCCGCCACCGCCGCGGCGAGTACCTCCTTGGCGGCCGTGGTCTCGGTCAGCGTGCTCTGGAGCTGTACCGTCGCGCGCTGGCTCTCGCGCATCACCAGCGCGACCAGCAGCAGGATCAGCACGGCGCCGGCGACGTCGATGCCGAGCAGCACGACGCCGGTGCGGCGCGAATCCTGTGAGCGCGCGGCGAGCAAGCGTTCCTCCTCCGCGCTCAGATGGTCGAGATTGCCCATCACCGTGTCCATGAGGCCGCGGCCTTCGGCCCTGCCGTTGAGCGCGGCAATGCCGGCCTCGTC
>NZ_JALBGZ010000317.1:0-7057 GCF_023006515.1 Bradyrhizobium sp. PRIMUS42 | reverse complement strand
CTGCGGACGACGATCGCGGCCGATGCCTGCGCCACCCGCGACCTGCCGGACGGCCGCGACGGCACGCTGGACGCCCGGACGATTCATGAGGTCGCGCTGGCCGAGCTCTCGGACCGCTTCGCGATCATCGCGCAGAGCGATGCGCTGACGTGAGGGAGCCAGCGATGCTGCAACTCTATTTCTTTCCGATGGCCTGCTCGCTCTCGAGCCGCATCGCGCTGATGGAGGCTGGTATCGAGGCGCAGTACCACCTCGCCCATATCTGGACCAAGCAGGTCATGGACGACGGCAGTGATTTCCGCGGCGTCTCGCCGAAGGGCGCGGTGCCGGTGCTGGTGCTGGAGAACGGCGAACGGCTGACCGAGAGCGCGGCGGTGCTGCAATACATCGCGGATGTGAAGCCGGCGGCTGGCCTTGCACCGGCGTTCGGCGATCCCGATCGCTATCGCCTCCAGGAATGGCTCAGCTTCGTCGGCGCCGAGATCCACAAGGCGTTCCTGTTTCCAACCTTCTGGTACAAGGACGACGGCTCGCTCGCCAAACCGCGCGCAAGGATCACTCAGACCTTGTCGGCGCCGTCGGCGCATCTGGCGGAGCGCGAATTCCTCGTCGGTAACGGCTTCACGGTCGCGGATGCGCACCTCACCTGGGCCTTGCTGCTGCTCCGACCCGCCGGCGTCGACATCGCGCAATGGCCGTCCTTGTCGGCCTATCTCGAGCGCATGCAGGCGCGGCCGGCCGTGCGGGAAGCGATTGCGACCGAAATGGCCCTGCGCAAAGCGACGGTGTGACCGGACGTCACGGTCGCGAAATCCGAGTGCTTTCCTGGCGAGGGCATTGAAGTCGACGCGGCATGCGCTAATCTGGAGGAATATTTTCGATATTTCCTCGGAAGGCATTCATGAGTGCTCTTTCCAGACATTGCTTCGCCGGATTTTGCCTGCCCGGACTTTACCTGCCCGGTTTTTGTCTGACGTTCTTCGTCTCGCTCTGCATCGGGCCTGCATCGGCGGACACGCGGGTGGCATTGGTGATCGGCAACGGCGCTTATGTCAGCACAGCGCAACTTCCCAACCCGTCCCATGATGCGGAAGACGTCGCGGCTTCGCTGAGGCGCAGCGGTTTCGAGGTGATCCAGGGCGTCGACCTGCGCCAGGCCGACATGCAGGACCTGACCATCCGCTTCGCGCGCGCCGCCAGCAGGGCCGACGTGGCCGTGTTCTATTACAGCGGCCATGCAATGCAGTACAACGGCGTGAACTATCTGATGCCTGTCGACGCCACGCTGACCGATGAGGCCGACCTCAAGCGTTTCGTGCGGGTCGACGACATCGTGAACGATCTGCAGCAGGCCAAGAACCTGCGCATCCTGGTGCTCGATTCCTGCCGCGACAATCCACTGGCCGACATGCTGAAGCGCTCTGCGACGCGCGCGGCTTCGGTCGGACGCGGCCTGTCGAAGGTCGAGGCGCCGCGCGGGACGATCGTGTCGTTCTCGACGCAATCAGGCCAGGTCGCCGCCGACGGTACCGGCCGCAACAGCCCCTACACGACGGCGTTCCTCAAGCACATCGAGGAGCCGCACGAGATCGGCGACGTCTTTCGCGACATCAGCAGCGACGTCTATGATGCCAGCGGCAAGACGCAGCTTCCAGAGCTGTCACTGTCGATCATCGGCAAGTTCTACCTGAACGGCCCGGTGTCCGTCACGATCGCTCCCGCGGCACCGCAAGGCGCGCCGCGGCCCGACCCTTGCGCATCCGCGGAGGCGCACTGGAAGGCGGCCGACACCATCGGCACCGTCAGCGCCTTCGAGGATCACCTGGCGCGATTTTCAAGCTGCAGCTTCGCCAGCCTCGCCAAGGCCCGGATCGACGGCCTGAAGCAGAAGGTGGCGCTGGCGCCCGCGACTGGCGAGGGCAGGATGTTCGATGGCAATTGGGACGTCACCGTGAACTGCGCCAGCTCCGGCAAGGCGTTGGGCTATACCCGAACCCTGACGGCCACCATCGCCGGCGGCGTATTTCATGCGGAGGATCGGGACCCGCGTACAAACAGCACGCTCGCAATCGACGGACAGGTATCGGCTGACGGGAAGACCACGCTGAGTGCACGGGGCCTCACGGGTCCGAGCGCCTACACCGTCAACAATAGCGCTTCCGGCTCGCCGTATGGGTACACGATCGACGCGCAATTCGAGCGTAGCCGCGGCAGCGGCAAACGCAATGAACTGCGTCCGTGCAGCTTCACCTTCGTCAAGCGCTAGCTCGGCCCGCTCGGGCGCACCGCGGCGGCCTCACTCGACCCGCGCCAGCACCGCGAGCTTGCGGATGCCCTTGTTGCGGTAGGCGTCGAGGAACGCGTAATAGTCCTTGAACGACACACAGCCGTTGGAATCGCCGTTCGGCCCGAGCATGAAGGTGTGGGCGAGCAGACCGTCGCGGCCGTAGATCGCGCTCTCGCCGCCGATCGGGGTCAGGCGCAGCGCGGGCACGCCGTGAAACAGCGCCTCGCGCGGCTTCAGCGTGTAGATGTGCGGTGGTGTCACGCCGCGCATGCGAGTGCGCTGGGAGCGCGGATCGTCGAGATTGGAGCCGAGGCCGGAATGCGCCTCGAGCTTGGTGCCGTCGGGCAGATAGACCGTCTTGGCAGTGATGTCGTAGACCGCGGTATCGCGCTCATAGGGCGGCGCACCACCCAGCATCGGATTCTGCTCCTTCGGCGCGATGGACGCCGTGATGCTGGCATCGGCCGAGGCATAAGCGAGCAGCCCGCCGGACGGCTCGCGCTTGCCCCAGAGTTTTTCGACCATCGACTGGCGCGGACCGGTAATCGACATCACCGCCGCCTTGGCGCGATCGGCGAACGATTTCGGCTTGGCCTCAGGTGCCGGCACGATCTGGGCCGGATCGGCCGAGGCGAGCTGCACCTGGGCATCCGGAGCGCGCTTGGCCTTGTCGGCGGTCTTGTCCGTGGACTTGTCAGTGATCCTGGCCGGAGCCGCTGGCTTCAGCGCTTCCGCGACCTTCGCGATCACGCTCTGCTTCGGCGCGTCCTTGGCCAGCGCAACCTCGGTCGCTGGTGCGGCGCTGGCCGCGTTCGATTGCACGCCCTGCGTCGCAGCCGCGGCAAAGCGTTCGTTGAACATCTCGCGCGAGATCGGCGCGGCCACCTGCAACCGGTCGGGCAGGAGCGCAAAAGCTTCCTTGATGGCGTCGCCGGCCTCGCGCAGCGCGACCCTGGGCGCACGCTTGATCACCGGCTCGTCGTAGCCGGTGCTACCGACGCTCGGATAGACGCTCGCGCCGAAGACGTTGCTGTAGATGGTCCAGCCGGCAGCCATCACGACGCAGCCGATCGCCGCGGCGCCAAGCCAATTGGTCGTGGTCATTTTCCGGGAAGACTTCCGAAGAGAATTCTTGGACTTCCGTGCCGCGTTACTCTGCGCAGCGATACTCTTACTCATTCGCCTTGCGTCCAGGACGGTGTCACTCGGTCCCCCTTCAAAGTGCCGCTGGTCACGATCCGGGAACAGCATCTCGCAGAGGGTCGGAGCGTCATTAAGGCGACTTTTAGTTAAATGCGGATTAAGTTCGGGCAGATGTAGGGCAGCTCGTAAACGCTGTCTCATTCTGAGAAAAAGTCCGCAGAACTACGGACTTAGGCGCGTCTGTTAACCATAATTCTCGGCCGGATCGGCGCATTCAGCGGACGTCTCCGGCCGCCTTCTCTAGACCCACCAACCAAGTCCCTTTCGTGGTCTTCAATGTCCGCACGATAACGGGGAAGCATTGCGCGAGGCTGGTGTGCGATGCGCCCTTTCACATGCCGCCTGCGGTGGGCCGCTGATGCACATCACCCGCCGGACGGCACTCACATCCACGGCTCTCCTGACCGAAAGTTGATCGCGCCGCTCTGGAAAAAGGCGTGCTGAGAAAATAGCTCCTGAGCGGCACTTTTCAGCAGCCTCTGCGTGTGATACGGTACCGTATCAACATCGCTTTGAACTGTGCCGGGCATACAAACGGAGGCTGGCATGAGAAGGTTCGCGCGCGCCGGATGTTTCGCGCTGGCGTGGTCGCCTCTGTTGATGGGATATGCGGCCGCGCAGCCTGCCAACGCCGGTTGCACGGCGTCGATTTCAGCCGCGAGCACGCAGACCTGGCGCTGCGACAACGGCATCATCATCGTTGCCGAAAACGGCGCCAGATTTGAACTTAAGGACGCCAACCGCGACGGACATATAGACTCCGTGGAGTTGAGCAGCAAAGCCCTGCTGATCGAGGTGCCCAAGAAGCCCCGCGGCAATCCCTTCAAGGTGCTGACCCCGCAGGCGATTGCCGCGGTTCGCGGCACGAAGTGGGCCGTAGATGCCGCTGAGGCCAAGACCTCCGTCTTCGTCGCTGACGGTCGTGTCGGCGTCAGCCGCAGGGCTCGTGGGCACGGCGTCGTTCTAGGCCCCGGCGAAGGCGTGGACGTGGAAGCGTCCGGCCCCTTGACCGTCAAGACATGGGGTCAACCGCGCGTCGACGCGCTGATGGCAAGGCTTGGTCAATAAAGGCTTGGTCAACAGGATTTAAGAGCAAAGAAGATTGCAGCACGTAGTGACTAGACGCGTTCAGATCCTGGTGGCACTCATCCTCACCGCGCTGTGGGGCGCAGGCATCTATGCCGCGCACGCCCACGGTCATCTGCGCTTTCTCGACCGCCTCGAGGCAACGCTGACGGATTGGCGGACCCAGGTGCGAGGCGTGCAGCGCCCACCCGATCTCGTCACCATCGTCGCGATCGACGACACCGTGGTGAAGCGCGGCGGCAGCTATCCGCTGCCGCGCGCCGATCTCGCCCGTGTCGTCGACACCATCGTACAGTTCAAGCCGAAGGTGATCGCGATCGACCTGCTGCTGGTCGACCGCAGCGCTGCGATCGGAGATGCGACGCTGGCAAACACGCTCGCCACCGGCCCCATGGTGCTCGCCGCCGCGGCGATCTTTCCCAGCGCCAGCGAGACCGTGGAGGCCAGCAGCCAGGGCCCCCTCGCCGTGCTGCCGCAGGCCGAACGCTTCCTGCTGCCGTTGCCGGCGTTCGCCGACCACGCCGAGGTCGGCGTCGTCAATGTCGCGACGGGACAATCAGGCTCACCTCTCTCGGTGCCGATGCTGTTCCGGACGCACGACAAGGTCGAGCTGTCGTTCCCCTTGCGCGTCGCCACCCGCGCGCTCGACAAGCCGCTGACGATCGCGCCGGATCATCTCATGCTCGGTGATCGCGCGGTGCCGACCGACACCGATTTCGCGCTGCCCATCACCTATTACGGTCCGCGACGGACCATCCGCACCGTCAGCGCACAGAGCATCTTCGACGGCACGCTCGATCGCGCCGCGATCGAGAACCGGATCGTCGTGATCGGCGCCTCGGTCGCCGGCGGCGGCGACTTCTATCCCACACCGTTCGATTCCCTGATGCCCGGCGTCGAAGTGGTCTCGACTGCGATCACCCATCTCGTTGCCGGCGACGGCATCTTGCGCGATTACAGGGTTCGTATCGCCGACACGCTCGCTGCGATCCTGCTGCCGATGCTGCTGGTCGGCTTGCTGGCCTGGCGGCGCAGCGCGCTCGGCATCATGGCGGCGGCCGCGGTGATGATCGCCTGGGCCGGCCTCAATACGTTCGCGTTCACGCATGGCGTCTGGCTGAATGCAGCAACCACGCTCACCGCCGCAGTGCCTCCGGTTGCGATCTTTGCCGGTGTACAGCTATGGGCCGGAGGCCGCCGCACGCAATATCTCGCTGCCAAAAGCAGGTCGCTTGCGCAGTTCCAGGCGCCTGCGGTGCAGGAGTGGTTGGCGCGCGATCCGGATTTTCTCTCTAAACCCGTCCGGCAAAACGCAGCCGTGGTCTTCATCGACCTCTCCGGCTTCACAGGTTTGAGCGAGCAGACCGATCCGGACGCGATCCAGGAAATCCTGAAGGCATTTCACGCGCTGATCGACAACACCGCGGTCGATTGCGGCGGCACGATCACCGGCTTTCTCGGCGACGGCGCCATGATCCTGTTCGGGCTGCCAGGCGCGATGCCCGATGACGCGGCACGCGCGCTGAAATGTTCGATCGACCTCCATCGCGGCGTCGAACGCTGGATCGCCTCGTTGCCGTCAGCAATCGGCGATCGGCTCGGCTTCAAGATCGGCGCGCATTTCGGCGAGATCGTCGCCTCCCGCCTCGGCGAAAGTCATCAGCACATCACGGCGACAGGCGACACCGTCAACGTCGCGAGCCGGCTGATGGAGGTCGCCGTTCAGAATGGCGCGCGGCTCGCGCTGAGCGACACGCTGCTCGATGCAGCCGACTTCCACGGGGCTCCCGACGGCGTTCTGTCAGGCCCCCTGCTCGCCCGGGTCCGCGGCCGCTCCGGGGTCGTGACGGTGTGGTTCTGGCGGGATCGGGGCGGGCCGGACCAGGATGCTGCAAAGGCCGAGATGATCGGCTGATAGTCGTTGCTATCGGCTCAACACTCCGCTGTCGTCCCCGCGAACGCGGGATCCATACCACAGGGAGAGGTTTGGCGAAGCCTCGTCGTGGGCCGGTCTTCGCGCGGTACGGACACCGGCACTCATCGATAAATCACGCGGTATGGGTCGCTGCGTTCGCAGGGACGACAGTGTGGAGGCAGTGAGCCCTGCTACCTCGCCTCCGGCGGCGGCGAGCGGTCCAGCACGTCGCCCTTGGCGTCTTCCAGCAGATCGACGCTGTACGTCTCGACCACGAGCGGCCCGCGCTTGCGCTGCAATTGCGCAACCTGCGTGACCTTCACAAAGAGGTCGTTGAGGACGGGATGCCCGTCCGGACGCAGCTCGTCGACATGGAGCAGCTTGCCCGCAAGCAGTTTTGGATCCGGCTCGCCCATATTGACCCAGCGGATGCGCTGGTTCTGCTGCACCACGCAGGTGCCGCGCGGCAAGTAGAAGGCGAGCCAGCCGGTGGTGCCGTAGTCCTGCGCGAGCACGCAGGTCGCGCCATGGCGCGCGCGCACCGTTTCGATCTCGGCGGCAAGCTC
>NZ_JALBGZ010000316.1:0-7063 GCF_023006515.1 Bradyrhizobium sp. PRIMUS42 | reverse complement strand
GGCCCGACAAGGCCCAAGCCCAGTTCACCCGCCTGCGCGACCGCATCGAAGCCTGCGCCGGACACAAATATCGGGCGACGGAGTTCGAGGGCACGCCGCCGGGATCGTGCTGCGGAGCATCGATTTTCGGGGGTAGGGGGAGGGGAGCAGACCGCGGGCGTGGTGTCGTCGGTGCCGCCACAACGTCCCATGGAGCGCGAAACGCCGCGGCTCGCGAGACCGCCCTAGGCGGAAGCCGTCGCACCCTTAGTTGGGCTCACTAGGGCAATGAACCATGCTACCAAACGGTCGGATACGGGTGGGTCGACACAGCGTTGCCGAAGCATCTCGAAGACCGCTTTCTTTAGAAACACTCGATCTGCGAAACCTTCCTGAATCACTGCGGCTAGGTACCTGCTTAGTGCATTTGCAACATCCGCCGCATCCTGCAGTGCCCCGAACTCTAGCTGACACCACTGAGCAAAGTTGTCCATCCATCCCCGGAACTCGGCATCGAGAACGTTCTCCTTATATCGACGGCGAATGTTGAAAACTTCGGCCCACGTCGAAATCTCCTCATCGGGACCATTCAGATCGATACGCCAATCCGGCAACAGAATAGCTCCGTCCTTTTTTCCTTCGAATGGTACACTTTGGAGCAATGACACGCTCGCGGTAGGTCCGGCATACGGATCGATACATCGCCGTCGGATTCCGCTATCTCGATGGCGTAGCATGTCGGTCGCTCGCTTATGGGCGGCGTTGCATTTTCGTCCCATTGGGGTCAGATTTCTGAGGTTTACCCCGGCAAAGGGATAAAGAGACATTGCAAGGTAATGATCCAGATCTTCTCTAGCCATGCCGGGTGCGTCAAAGGCCTCGATCCCGCAGAATGGGCATACGTGGGCCTGTGCAGCATCGTAAATTAATCGGTACTGTCGGTCCCGTATTTCAAATTGTGTCAATAACTCGAAGGCAAACTCAAAAAGATCCTTGGCGAACTCGTGTATGCTACCGGGCAAATCGTTCTTTGTCAGACAGTCGCCGACGCCAGAGAATACAACTGGAAAATCATTCTCTGAAGTGAGCGCATTTAGAATGAGCAAGCGTTCAGCAGAGGAAAGCTCTCCAGCTGCTTTGCAGAAGGCTCGAAATCGATCGCGTATCCCCGTGCGGGATCGCAATTTTGGTCGATGGTCCGCTGGGATGCAGGATGGCCAGCCTGCGGGCGGATTGCCCAATTCGATCTGGTGTATCGCGGTGGTTGCCATCTCCAAAAGGCAGTCGTGCAGCCAGTTTTCAGATGTGGCGTCAATTGGGTAACAAAAGAGCATTTCGTCTAGCTCTTCCCTTGCCGAAGTTGCCGGAGCCGATCCGCAAGAAAAGCCTTTTCAACTGAAGAGCCCAACTTGTTCATGGCATCTTGCAATTCTTCGACGTCATTGCTGGCCATAAGTTCTGAAATTTTATCTCTAGCCAATTGGGAAATGGGAGGTCGCACGTCAAAGCAATGCTCAAGTATGCGGTCAAACGTAGCGCCATATGTCTCGATGTCGGGCTTTCGAACAGCGACGCCTCCGGAGCCACCCTTTGAAAAGATGTGTACATGCTCTCGCGAGATATCGGATGGGACAAACGGTGCATGAGAAGTCAGAATGACCTCTTGAGACCCAGTTCGAGAGACGGGTAGTTCAACCAGCCTTTTTACAAATTGCACTCGCCATTGAGGATTAAAATGTGACTCTGGCTCATCCAAAATGAACAGCGCATTAGCTTCGGTAATCATCGAGAATACGCCGAATATTTGTGCTTGCTGATGCTCCCCGTCAGAAAGTGATACGTAGTCTAGTGGCTCTCGATCGTCTGAAGGAAGGCCACGATAAAAGCGAACCTGTTCAAATCGAAAGACCTTCTCTTCCTCTTGAGGTTCGGGCAATCGAGATGCAAATCTTCGCGTCTCAATTTCTTGCTCCAGGCGATCTCTTGCAGCCTTTGGAATGGCCAAGTCATTAAGCAAAGCAAGTTTGTGAAAGGCTCGATATATCTTGATAGAGGAGTCGAAGAAATCCGCGAACGCTGTGCGTGTCTCCGCGTCGACGAGTACGTCAAAAATGTATGTCTCTTTTCTTGAATCATAGCTCCAGCACGTTGAGCATCGCTTGAGAGCGTCGATGTATTCTTCTAACTCGCCAGTGAGTTGAACCCCTTTCCGGAGCCCCGGCCCGCGTACGCGAGTTTTAAGCCTTGTCAGATGGTTTAATTGGACGATGCATCGAAAAGACGCCAGGCTGTCCAGCTGTGCATGGCCGATGATGGCGGTTTGGACCGCCTCACTGCCGAGCAACAAGTTGGCTACAAGGACTTCAAGATGCGTGCTGTAATCGATCAACAGCAGCCGATTATCGGCCACCTTTTCTTGGTGTGAAGAAGGTGGCTTCTTCAAAGCAGCTTCGCGGACGTCGGCGGAATACCCACTTCGGCTTACGAAAAATGGCAAGCTCAGGGTTTCGTTGTCCCCCGAAGTGTATCCAACCACTAGTGCCGGAAGGCGATCTCCGAAGTCCTGTGAGTGAGAGGGCACGCCAATCCATTGGTTGTCTTGGCCGTGCTTATGCATCTCAATGTCAGCGGCCTTGTTCGACTTTGCTCTCGAAAGGCGCACTCTTTCCACGGACCCTTTGCCCGCCGGAGAGATCATATACTCGAGCTCGAACGCAGTCCGTTTATCAGAGGCTTCGCGCTCCTCATGCGGAGAGTGCAAATGCCAAGCGGACTGAAAGATTTCGGCGACTAACTGTAGAAATTGAGATTTTCCTGATCCGTTTGGGCCCAATAGACAGTGCGTTTTTATGTCCTCGTTTGTATTGTCGCTGTCGGTTGTGAAGGAGACTTCCAGTCCGTCCAGGAGGCCTCCACAACTCGACGCTTCGTGGACCTTGAGGGCTTGCAGTCTCATTGAGAAATCCTAACGAGCCGCATGATGCGAGCTTGGTTGTCATAGCGCTGCCTAAGAACGGGTTTGCTTCCGCTCAAGAGGGCGAAAACAGCCTGCTTCAGGCTCTCATAGTCGCCCGTTACTAAGCCGCTGACCTCCTCAAATGTCCGTCCTTCGGGGGGCCAGCTCTCCAACTGAGCGATGATCTGCTCTTTCACGGTATGCCTCCTGATTGTCGCGGGTTTGCGGGAAGCTTTTGGTCCGGTCTTACTCGTCTTCTCATTGTGCTCTTGGTCAGAAGGCACTTTTGGTGCACTTTCAGAAAGGTCAGGCGTAACGAGCTCGCCCCTAAAAGCCTTCGCCAAGACGCGCTTTCGGAGCGCGTCAACAGCTTCAATCGTTGCTGCACATCTTTCCTCCAGCGCGGCCAATTGCTCAAAAGCCCGGTCTATCGTGTGCACGATCTCCGTCGCTTTTTCGGCTGACGGTAAAGTAATCGGCAGCGACGCCAAGCCGGCTTTGCTGATGGATGCGAGGTTCGTTGTTTGTGTGCCGTGGGCAGAAAAGTGATCGCGTCCGAACTCATTGGCGAAGTATGAAATGTACTTTGCCGGGAAGGCTGGGTCGCGCAACCTGACGCGGAAGACATGGTTCTGGTGAATGCATAGTTCAATCTGGCCTTCCCAGATCCAGCCGCGTCCGAGCTTGTCACGGTCGCCGCCCTCGTTCATCAGGATATCTCCGGACCTCAGGAGGAGTTTATCGGCCTCCTGTTCGGTAACGTTGATCGTCCTAATTTCCGCAAGGTCCAGCCGCCCACGTTGAACGTTTGCAACCCGTAAGTATGGTCTTGTCACGAGTTTAGAGTTCTGAAGGCGTTTCTTGCCGAGTGCTACACCAGTTTGTATTTCGGCTATTTCACCGAGAGTGCACTTGAGCCAGCCGCGCGATGTGGATCGTTCGTCTCCATTTGCGCCAGCAACGTCGAAGGTTCGCGCAAGAAATGAGCGCCTATATTGATCGAGCAGCAACCGAACTTCGGATGCGCTCTTCTCGATCTCGACCATTCTTTCTAGAGCAGAATCAAGCTTTCTCACGATTCTTTGCTGTTCCCCGACGGGAGGCAAAAATATGTTGATCTTCTTCAGTGCCCCGAAGTCGATGCTCTCGACAGTTGTGCCGGATTTCGAGGTTGCCGACAGAATTTCTTCAGAGCGGGCCTGAATTTGGTATCTGAGAAAGTCTGCGTTGAGGTCGGGAGAGAGCGTCAACGCTTTAATGTCTTGGTTGATCGCGACCGGAACGGTATTGGCCGCCACAGGGAGTGAGTGTCGTAAGATGCCGCTTCGTGTGACGAACAGCAGTGAACCGGACGGGATTAGTCTTGTAGACGATGCGTCCAGTGCCTCAGGCGTAATTAAATCTTGAGAAGTGTCAATTCTGTCCTTCTTCATGTCCTTGGGGGAGACCCACGGGATGGTGCCGTTGTCCCAGAATGCAGAATTAGCTTTGCTAGGAGTGCTGCCTCCCTGCCAAATTCCCGCTTGCGCGAGCGGGATTGTCACCCAACGTTTCGGCGGTCTACTCACTGGGACATTCCGCAAGTAATAGGGATGAGCTTGTCTTACCGGTTGGCGAGCTATGGGTTGCTTTGAATGTCAGCCGTAAGCGACTCTAGTTCAGCGAGCGCGGCCTTCAAATGCGTTGCAATAACGGCCGCAATTTCCTCTGGCTCGGCCTTATCTTCGTCTACGTTTTCCGCGTTTCTTAGCCAACTGATATCTAAGTTGTCGTTGCGGCGCGCGATTTCGTCTCGCGTGAAGCAGCGAAAGCGCCCATCGAGTCCTTCGTCTCGTCGCTTTGACTTTCCATTTGGATCATTTCCATATGCAGTCTCGAACGGCAGGAAATCCGCAGCCTGTATCGGCCGTGTTTTCTTGAAGCGGGGGATATTGGTGCGAAGATCGTAAATCCACGTTCGTTTCGTCCCGTCGTGAGGAGCTCTAGCAAACATTAAAACATTGGTATTGACGCCGGCGGCGTAGAAAATTCCGGTTGGAAGACGCAAGATTGTATGCAGATCGCACTTCTCCATTAGGTCAGCTCGCACTTTGCGTCCAACGCCTTCCTCGAACAGAACGTTGTCCGGTACAACGACGGCAGCGCGGCCGCCAGCCTTAAGTCCAAGATAGATGTGCTGCAGGAAGGCAAGCTGCTTGTTTGAGCTGACAAAAGGCAGATCGTTGCGCCGCACCCGAGCTCCGCCGGCGCTGATTCCGAAAGGAGGATTGGCGATAATTAAATCTGCTGGCTCTAGGTGTCGGACATCTTCTGTCAGGGCATCGCCGTGTTTGATTTGCCCCTCCATGTTATGGAGAAATAGATTCATCAGACACAGTCGGTAGGTGTCGCTTTCGATCTCCACGCCGCGATATGCGGGAGGCCGCTCTTGGTATTCGCGCGGTGAATTGGTTGCCCGTATCTGGTGATCGGCGGAAATTAGAAATCCGCCGGTGCCAGCCGCCGGGTCTTGGATCACCTCCCCGGGGCGGGGCTTCATCAATCTAACGATACAATCAACTAGCGGGCGCGGCGTGAAATATTGACCAGCGCCAGAACGAGCTTCAGCCGCATTTCTTTCGAGCAGACTCTCATAGACTTGCCCGAGGCCGTCCTTCTTTGTGGAATGCCAATCGAGCGTGTCGATTTCGTCCACTACCTTGCTAAGGTTTTCGTCGTGAGAAAAGACTGTTGTCGGAAAAGCGAATATCTCACGAACGGAACTGTCGGCTGCATCTTCGCCCAATTGGGTGAGCATCTTTCGATAGTATCCAAGAATGCCGGTCCCGAGGTGATCCTTTAGGTCCGACCAACGGCATCCTTCTGGCAGTAGATTGTCTCTCCCCGTCTCACTCGCGTTCTTCAAGAACAGCAGGTAAGTCAGCTCAGATAGGTACTTGTGGTAAACGATTCCGTCGTCCCGCAGTACGTGGCACAGGTTCCACAACTTGCTTGCTAGGCTACGATCGGTCATTCCGTGGTGCTACTTTCGGCGAAGGCAGTTGCATGCTTTTTTGTTAATCGACGACAATAGTTTCAGGCGCGGATTTCACAACCAGTTACTTGCTGGCAGCGCACTAAGCTCATTTCCGGGGACAAACAAAAAACGGCCGGATCTTCCGATCCGGCCGCTACACAAAACTTGACTCGGCTAAGCCTACGCCACGCGACGCAACCTAGCCCCCGCCCAATTCCAAAACTTGCTTAGCTGGCCTTCTTCGCCGGCGCGGTGGTCGGGCCGACCTTCTTCTGGATGGCGCGCTTCAGCTCGAGGGCGCGCGGCGACAGGGCGTCGGCCTTGGCCTTGAGCAAATAGGCATCGAGGCCGCCATTGTGGTCGACGCTCTTCACCGCGTTGGTGGAGACGCGCAGGCGCACGTTGCGCTCGAGGGCTTCCGAGATGAACGTCACGTTGACGAGGTTCGGCAGGAAGCGGCGCTTGGTCTTGATGTTGGAGTGGCTGACCTTGTGGCCGACGAGGGGGCCCTTGGCCGTCAGTTCGCAGCGGCGAGACATGGTAGAAATCCTCAGGTTTCGAACCCCTAACGAGTGCGGCCGCCATTCTGGGCGCCACGGGGGCTAATTCTTCGTCCTTGCAGGGAGCGGCGGACGTATAGGGGGGAAGGGGCGGGCCGTCAAGGTTTTGGGGCGTCTTTTGAGGCCGCCCGCGAGGTGCGCTCCCTCCCCCGCGCATGGGGGAGGGTTGGGGAGGGTGTCGCCGCAGCGGGGCAGACGTGAGCGCCACCTAGAGGAGAGAGCCCTCACTCGCGCTTCGCGCGACCTCTCCCGCAAGCGGGAGAGGTTTGCGGCCCGCGGTTACCGATCACCAAAACGGCAATGTTTGTCGCGCCTTACCATCACATAAAGGGCGTATTCGCCGCCGAAGAGTCCGGTGGAGTTCCCGGTTTAGGGCGCTAGGGACACATTGTTTGCCGTGGTTTTTGGCTTAAGTAACAGCCATCGCGCCCCGATTGGATTGTTTCGTGCTCATCACGCCGCCTCTTGCGCCAGAAACGCGCTCGATCCGTCCGCGCTTTGCCGGCTGGCTGGGGGCGTTTTGCGGCCTGGCGTTGGCGTGGGGCGCGGTGC
>NZ_JALBGZ010000315.1:0-7066 GCF_023006515.1 Bradyrhizobium sp. PRIMUS42 | reverse complement strand
CCGAGCGCCTTGGCGCGCTGCGCGATCAGCGCCTCGTCGCCGCGCAGGTAGAAGGCGGGCAGGTTCAGCTCGCTGCGCCTTAGCCAGGCTGCGATCGTGATGTCGGGACCGATGCCGGCGGGCTCTCCCAGGGTCAGGGCAAGGGGAAGCGGCTTTGCTGCGCGATGGGCCATCAGCGGTTGCGATATTCGATCATCGCCGCCTTGCGGAGGTCGTCGAGATAGGCCTTCTGGGTCTTCTCGTACTTCTCCTGATACATCTTCTCGCGGACCTCGCGCTTCTTCGGCGTGTCGATCATGGTCGGCTTGCGCGCGCACAGCACCACCATCTCGATGCCGTTCTTGGTCATCTCGGGCGCGGTCAAATGGCCGATCGGCGTATCGTCGAGCACCTTGCGCAGCGGCTCGGGCAGCTCCGCGGTGGTCTTGGTGACGGTGTCGCGGATGGTGGCATTCGGCGTCGAGCGGAACAGCGAATTGGCTTCCTCGCAGCTTCCGACGCGTGAGCGATAGGTCTCGGCTTCCTTCTTGCGTGTTTCCAGGAACGCCGCGGACGAGCCGCGCGGCACGATCAGCACGATCGGCTGCATCTTGTATTCGGTGCCTTCGATCTGAAGCTTGTCGCCGGTCTGGGCCTGCACGGCCTGCGCGACGTCGCGCTCGCCGACGAGCAGCTTCTCCTTGAAGCGGCCGCGCACCAGGCTGGTCCAGACCATCTCGGCCTTCATGCGGCCCTTCAGCGTTTCGGGGCGGACGCCTTTGGATTCGAGCGACTTGGTGAGCTGCTCCGGCGAGATGCGCATGCGCTGCGCCATGCCCTCGTAGGACTGGTTGACGTCGGAGACGCCGGGATCGACCCCGAATTTCTTGCCTTCCTTGAGCTTCACCTTGTCGTCGATCAGCTCGTTGATGACCTCCTGCCGGGGCGGGGTCTTCTGCGTCGTCAGCTGGTCGAGCTTGGCGCGCTGATCGATGTCGAAATCCGTGATCGGATCGCCGTTGACCATGACGACGATGTTCTGCGCGCGCGACGGCGAGGGCAGTCCGGTCAGGATCAGCCCGGCACCGATGGCGAGCAGGAGGCGGAAGACGGGCAATGGGGTCGTCATGATTGTCGCTCGCATGTCAACCGCGTCGAGCCTGTGATGGGAGCAAGCGCGGCCGGCACTTCAAACCGTTCACTGGAGGCCGGCGGAACTGCTGGTCGTCGACGAGGTCGCCAGCGTGCGCAGGCCGATCTGGAACATGAACGCATGGCTCAGTACGGGCGGCGCGGTGCCCGCAGAATAGCTATACGAAGTTACGTAGTTCGCCGCCAGCACGAAGCAATCGTCGACGTAGCCGGCACCGAGCACATACTGGTTGATCTTGTTGGCCTCGAGGTCCCACCGCGCCGAACCCGACACCACCCAGTTGGTGGCGATCTTGATCGAGCCCGAGGTCAGGATGCCCTCGCGGCGGGTCAGATAGCCGAGTTCCGGCTGCGCCGCGTAATTGCCGTACAGCACGGCGACCGCCCAGCGATTGAAATTGGCGCGGCCTTCCGCCTCGAAGCGCTGGACGTTCCAGGTCTGCTCATCCATGCGGGAGCGGACGCTGAACGTGTAGGTGCTGTTCGGCGAGTAGCTGGCGCTCGCGACATAATCGGAACGCGGCTTGTCCAGGCCGGAATCGAGGCCGGTATTGATGGTGTCCTGGACCGCGAAGGAGTTCATGCCGAACAGCTGGTAGGACTGGCCGAACAGCACCTTGACCGCGCCGCCCTTGTCGAACTGCGTGGTGGACTGCACGCCGACATTGGCGCGGCCGCCGCCCTCGACGCGGTCGTAGCCGGAGAACTTGTCGACGCTGAACAGGTTCGAGGCGTCGAACACCATGCTCTGGGCGTCCTCGTTCGGGAGCTTGCCGGCATAGGTCTCGTTCGGCCGGATGATGATCTGCGCGATCGGCTCGACCGTGGTCGATCCCCAGGGCTGAACGTTGATGAAGGGATAGCGGTATTCCAGGCCCACGGTCGGCATCAGGCGGAACGCCTGGGTGTCGCCGACGGGAAGATAGTTCGACACGCCCGGCTGGTTGGAGACCGAGGAGTTGATCGCGTCGGCGCGCAGGCTGGCGAACGGCGTCCAGATCTGGCCGAGCGGATCGGTGAACGATTTGCGCCACTGCGCTTCAGCCGTGAGGCGGGTATAGGTGCCGGGGAAGCCGCGCAGCAGGCACTGCGACGGCGTGCGGGCCAGCGGATCGGCCGACGCCGTCGTGCACAGGCTGCTGGTGTTGGCGACCGTGGTGATCGGATCGAACACCGCCTGGTCACGCGACATGTTCACGAAATTGGTCTTGTAGCTGAACTCGCCGCCGAAGACCGGATAGTTGAGCACGTTGGAATAGTCGATCACCGGATAGACGATCGGCACCTGGCTCTGGTTACCCGAATAGCTCAGCCAGTACATCGTGCGCGCGTCGAAGAAGCTGCGGTTGCCGACGCCGGTCAGATAGAGCTGCGACAGCGCCTCCGTCGGCAGCAGCAGGAACGAGCCGAGCGGATCGCGGTACTGGTAGAGCCGGTAGTCCGAGAAGAAATAGTAGTCGGACATCAGGACGCCGTCCCAACCCCAGACCCATTTGTCGTTCAGCGCGAACTGCCCCTTGGTGTCGACGGCGCCGCGGAACTGGCGGTCGCCGGGCTGCCCCGCAAAGGCGCCGGGATCGAGCTGGTCGATGCCGTAGGCGCGGATCTGGTAGGCGCCGTCGATCAGGCGCTGACGGAATTCGCCCTGCAGCATCACGCCCTGCCGCGACATGAAGCGGGGGGTGAAGGTTGCGTCCATGTCGGGCGCGATCGCCCAATAATAGGGAACTTCGGCGCCGAAGCCGGTGTTCGTCGTGCCCGGAAAGTAGCCCGGCATCAGGAAGCCGCTCTTGCGCTTCACGGTCGGGTCGGGCGTCGAGAAATAGGGCATGTAGGCGATCGGCACGCCGAAGAACTCGATCTGTGCCGTCTCGAAGTACAGCATCTTCTCCTGCTGGTCGTGGATGATGCGCGCACCCTTGACCTGCCACAGCGGCGGCTTCTTCGGATCGTCCTTACACGGCGCGCAGGCCGTGTAGACGCCGTTCTCGAACACGGTGTAGTTGCCGCTGGAGCGGTCGGCGCGGCTCGCTGCCATGCGGGTCTGGTCGGCGGTGTCCACGCGCAGCGAATCGACGAAACCGTCGCGGTAATCGTCGGAGAGATCCATGATCTCGGCATAGGTGATCTTGCCGTCGGCATCCGTCATGCGGATGTTGCCTTCGGCATGCAGCCGCTTGGTCTTCTGGTCGTAGATGACCCTGTCGGCTTCGACGCTGGTGCCGTTGTAGAACAGCTGGACGTTACCGACCGCCGAGACGCGCGAATTGTTGTAGTCGTAATCGACCTCGGTCGCCTGCACCAGCATCTGGTTGTCGTTGGGAGCCTTGGGCGGCTTCGGACGCGGCGGCAGCGGATTGTAGGTGAAGCTCTGGGCGGAGGCGGGGGCCACGGCGGCGACATCGATCAGCCCGCCGAGCGATGCCACGGCGGCGACCGCCAGCAGCAGCCTGCGGATGGACAAGCCGCTCCCGTTCGCGCGCACTACGGTGCGACGCGTCAAACGAGACACGAGCCCTCCATGGACGGCAGTCACTAACCGTCCTCCTGATACAACAAGGCCAAAAAGCCGGTGAGGCCGCCTACCACCGCAGGCAACCACGCCGCAGCGATCGGATGCATCAACTCAGCCTTGCTCAAGTCTTCAGTCACTTTCGACAGAACGTAGAGCAGAAAGCCTGCGCCCACGCCACTCAAAACCATCTTTTGCACGCCGCCCATCCGGAAGAAGCGCAACGACACGGAGGCCGCGAGCATCACCATGGCAGCCAGCAAAAATGGCTGCGCCAGAAGCTTCTGATACTGGAGTCGGTATCCGGCTGTCGCGAAGCCTGAGCTCTCGGAAGAGCGGATGTAGCTCGGTAGTTGCCAAAAGGACACAGTCTCGGGGGTGGAAAAGCTGTTGCGGACCTGCGCCTCGGTCAGGGTCGTCGGAATCTCCAGGCTGGCCTGGTCGACCGGCGGGGAGTCCAGCGAGAAGCGGCGGACGCCCTTGAACAGCCAGCGGCCGGTCTCGAGAGTCGCCTCGCGCGCCTCGACCCGCTCCTTGAAGTGCTGCTCCGGGTCGAACCGGAACAGCGTGAGCCCCGTGAGCCGGACGCCCTGCTGCTCGCTGCGCGCCGCATTGATGATGGTCTGGCCGTCGCTGGTCACCTGGTTGAGCCAGAAGCCGGAGGCGTCCTGGATGCCGCCGCCGGGCGCCGAGCCGAACAGCTCGGCCTCCATGCGCTTGGAAGCTTCGCGCAAATTGGCCGACATCGGATTGTAGGCGACGGTGGCGATCACCCCGATCAGGAGCGCGCTGCCGAGCGCCGGCGAGATGAACTGCCATGCGGAGATGCCGGCGGCGCGCGCCACCACGAGCTCGAGCCGGCGGGAGAGGGCGAGATAGCAGGTCATGGCGCCGACCAGCATGCAGAACGGCGTCAGCTTCTCCAAAAGCTGCGGCACCCGGAACAGCGAGGTCTGGGCCACCATGAGCGCCGAGGCCGATGCCAGCCCTGAGGTCTTGCGCACCATCTCGATGTAGTCGACCAGCACCAGCAGCAGGAAAATGCTCGCGAATACGCCGAGCGCGGCAACCACGAAGCGGCCGGCGAAATAGCGCCCGAGTGTGTTGGTGAGCATGCTCATGCGGTGGCCGGGCGTCCGAACAGCCGCGCGATGCGCGCGTTCGACCTGTTGATGGCGTCCATCAGGCCAGGGGGCGGCTCGACCACGACGCCGCCGATGATCATCCACAGCCCGACGCCGATGGCGCCGAAAACCATCGCGTATTGCAGCAGCACCGGCCCCGGCGACTTCACCGCCATCACCGAGCAGGCAAAGCCCGCCATGCGCAGGCCGAACACCGCGATGATCGATGAGCCGATCGAGAAGTTACGGCTCTGGCGGGTGGTGCGCGGCGCCCCGAGGAACGCGAAGGTCAGCACCGCAAAGGCGAAGGGATAGATCGGCGCGAGCAGGCTGTCATGCAGGGCCGAGCGGAACTGCCCGGGGATCTGCTTGTAGACGGGATCGTTCTCGGACGGTGAGAGCAGCTCCCAGAGATAGAGCTCGCGAATGCCGAGGGTGACGTCGCGGCCCTTGGAGAATTTCGACATGTCGAAGCCGTAGCGGCCGAAAGCCACCAGCGCCGGATCGCGCTTGCCCGCCTCGAAGCGCTGGAGATTGCCCGTTTCCAGCACCAGGAACGAGCCGGTCTCGTTCTTCACGACCTCGCCGCGTTCGGCGACGATCGAGACGCGCTCGTTCGGGTCGCGGCGGTCGTCGATGAAGATGCCGGCAAGGATGCCGCCGGGCTGGCGTTCGCGAATCCGGATCGTGAGGTTCTCGTCGAGCCGGGCGAAGCGGCCGGGCTGCAGGATGTTGGTGAGCACGTCCGCGGTGATCTCGGCATCCCACTGCTTGATCCGGCGCATGCCGTCGGGGGCGAGATAGGCCGCGATGAAGGCAACCAGCAGCGCCACCACACAGGTGGCGTAGAAGAACGGAAAGAACAGCCGGAACGGCGAGAAGCCGGCGGCATTCATCACGATGATCTCGGAATCGGTCGCGAGCTTGTTCAGCGTGTGCGAGATCGCGATCATCAGCGCGATCGGCGAGATGATCAGGACCAGGGCCGGCACGACCAGGCTGGTGATGCCGAGGAAGGTGAGGATGGTCTGACCCTGGCTCGTCATCAGGTCGATGCCGCGCAACGCCTGCGTAATCCAGATCACGCCGGTGAGGCTGACCAGGACCAGCGCAAACGACGCCAGCGTCGTGCGGAAGATATACTTATCGATCGACCCCATGCGCTACCGCACGAATCCCACCAAGTCCCCATGTCGGCCGAAATTCCACTGCCCAACCAATCCCCGATGAGGGGATCCCCAAGGTTGGCCAGCGCCTCTTCCGCCAGCTTACTCTCTCACTACCATCCCTTTGATCCGTCAACAAAATGGCTGCCCCGTGGCACCCTCAATATATGGTTAATATTTCACTCGATGTGGCCTTGAGGCCACGGGGGGTGCTTGGCATCTGCCGGGCCGCTGGCCCATAGTGCGGAAGGCTCAGTGAATCGTCGTTCAGGTCCGGCACGGTCAGGGCCGGTGAATGACGGAAAGACCAATATTTTTGAAGGAGTTACCTATGTCCGATGCCATCAAGGTCGGCTTCGTCCCATTGTCTGCTGCCGCCCGTGGCATCCTGGTCGTGTTCTGCGACGACAGCCTGAAGGTCGGTCCGGCGACGGCCAAGGCGCTGGGCGGCGCTGTCGAACTCGTGAAGCGCGCGGCCACCGCCGCCGCCTTTAAAGGTAAAAGCGGGGCCGCGCTGGACATTCTGGCGCCGGAAGGGGTGAAAGCCACCCGTCTGCTCGTGATCGGCGCCGGCAAGGCAGCCGGCCTGAAGGCGAACGATTTCCTCAAATTCGGCGGTGTGGCGGCGAGCAAGCTTGCCGCCGGGACGACCACCATGACAATTATGGCGGAGCTGCCCGATGGCGCCATGACGAGCGAGCAGGCGGTTGCGATCGCTTCGGGCCTTCGCTTACGCGCCTACAAGTTCGACCGTTACAAGACCAAGAAGAAGGATGGCGAGGAGGGCGGCTCGCGCGCCGAAATCTCGCTTGCGGTCGGCGATGCCAGTGCTGCGAAGAAGGCGTTTACCGCGGCCGGCCACGTCGTCGACGGCGTGATCATCGCGCGCGACCTCGTCAACGAGCCGCCCAACGTGCTGTTCCCGGAAGAATTCGCGCGCCGCGCCAGCCAGCTCCGCAAGCTCGGCGTCAAGGTCGAGGTGCTCGACGTCAAGGCGATGCAGAAGCTTGGCATGGGCGCGCTGCTCGGCGTCGGCCAGGGCTCGGCATCACGGAAGCTGCGATCATGATGCGCACCATTGCGGAATCGGGTGCCGGCATGTCCGGTGCGTCCGCGGTGCATATCAACGTGTT
>NZ_JALBGZ010000314.1:0-7077 GCF_023006515.1 Bradyrhizobium sp. PRIMUS42 | reverse complement strand
GGCCCTCGGCCCAGCGGCCGTCGCGCACCATGCGGTCCTGTTCGACCAGGCGGCGGAAGCCGGCGAGCAGCAGCATCATGGCGTGATCGGCGACCTCCTCGATGAAGGTGTCGGGGATGTTGGTGACGGGAATGCCGCGCGCCGTGGCGGCCTTGACGTCGACGCTGTCGACGCCGACCGAGCCGAGCGTGATGACCTTGCAGGTCTCCAAGCTGTCGATGATGGTCTTGGTGATGGGGATGCCCTTGGCATAGATCGCGTCGGCATTCTTCGCGGCGGCAATGAACCCGGCTTCGTCAGCGGGCGCCTCGACGATTTCGGCGTCGATCGGATCGAGCGCCTCGCGCTCGTAGGAATAGTCGCTGCCCGCGACCGTGAAGCTCGCGCCCTTCGGCGTCACCACCCTGTATTTCGGCATTTTCTGCTCCCGATTCTGGTTTCTTGTTGTGCCCCGCCTTCGTGGCCGGCCTGTGCGTCTTTTACGCGAAATCGATGCTCTCACGTACAATCGCCGGTTGTCGAGATGGTGATAAGTTGCCGGTTTCCGCGGCTGCGTCCGGGCTTCTACGGAGGCGTGTAAGTAACTTGCTAAGGGGGCGCCCACTACAAGTTCATTCGATTTTGATCGATCTGGTCGCGTGCCCGTACCCCATTATTGCCGGAGCCATCCCGTGAAGTTGAGCAATCTGAAGATCGCCCCCAAGCTCGGCATTCTTGTCGGCGTGGCCATGCTCGGACTATGCGTCGCCGGTGTGTTGGCAGCGTACTTGATGCAACGGGAATTGCTCGATGCCCGTTTCGAGCAGACCAAAGCCATGGTCGAGATGTCGCGCAACATGGCGCTGGGTCTGCAAAAGCAGGTCGATGCCGGGCAGCTGTCCAAGGATGCGGCCATCGCGGAGTTCGTCCGTCGAGGCAGTTCGATGACCTACGACAAGGGCTCAGGCTACATCTTCGCCTATACGATGGACGGCGTCGCCGTGCTGACGCCCGACCCGAAGCAGTACGGCAGCAATCGCCTCGACATCGAAACCAACGGCCGCAAGCTCACGCGTGAGCTGCGCGACGGTATCGCTGCGAAGGGCGACGTCACGCTGCGCTACGAGTATTATCGCCCCGGCGAGAAGGAAGTTACCCGCAAGCTGTCCTACGCTGTGGCGATTCCCGGCTGGAACATGTTCGTGGGGACCGGGGCGTATCTCGACGACCTCGATGCCAAGCTGGCGCCGGTGGCCTGGCTGCTCGGTGTCTCCCTGCTCGGCATCATGCTCGTGGCCGGAGGCGTAGCTTGGCTGATCGGCCGCAGTATCAGCCGGCCGCTGAGCCTGCTCGGGACCCGCATGAAGGAGCTCGCCGACGGCAGGCTCGAGGGGGATATCCCCGGCGTTGGCCGAGGCGACGAGGTCGGCGCGATGGCCGCGACCGTGCAGATCTTCAAGACCAATGCAGAGAAAATTCGCGAGCTCGAGCAGACCGAGGCAGCGGCGCAGCAGCGCGCCGCGGCGGAACGTCGCAATGCGATGGAAGAGCTGGCCAACGACTTCGAACGTAGCGTCAACGGCATCGTCCGCACGGTCTCCTCGGCTGCGGCCGGCATGCAGACGACGGCGCAGTCGATGACCGCGACCGCCAGTGACGCCTCGTCGCGTGCGGCGACGGTCGGCGCTGCCTCGCAAAAGGCCTCCGGCAATGTGGGCACGGTCGCGGCGGCTGCCGAAGAGCTGTCGAGCTCGGTTGCGGAAATCTCCCGCCAGGTCACCCGCTCGACCGAAGTGGCGAGCCGCGCCGTCAGCGACGCCGAGCGTACCAACGCCACCGTGCAGGTGCTCTCGACCGGCGCCGAGAAGATCGGCGAGGTCGTCAAGCTGATCCATTCGATCGCCGCGCAGACCAACCTGCTCGCGCTCAACGCCACCATCGAGGCGGCTCGCGCCGGTGAATCCGGCCGCGGTTTCGCGGTCGTTGCCTCCGAGGTCAAGGCGCTCGCCAACCAGACCGCCAAGGCGACCGAGGAAATCTCCGCGCAGGTCGCGGCGATGCAGACCTCGACCAGCGACGCGGTCACGGCCATCTCCGGCATCACCCAGACGATCGCCGAGATGAGCGAGATCACCGCGGGCATTTCCGCCTCGATCGAGCAGCAGGGCGAAGCCACCCGCGAGATCGCCCGCAACATCCAGTCGGTTGCGGCCGGCTCGAACGAGATCAACTCCAATATCGGCAGCGTCACCTCGGCCGCGGAAGCGACCGGCAACGCCGCCACCGACGTGCTCACCAACGCCCGCGAGCTGGACAGCCAGTCCGGCGCGCTGCGTAGCGCGGTGGACGGCTTCCTCGCCAAGGTGCGCGCGGCGTAAGTTCTTGCACAGAATTCGTAGGGTCGGCAAAGACGCGAAGCGTCGTGCCCACCTTTTCTTTGAGTTCGCTGAAGCGTGGTGGGCACGCTCCGCTTTGCCCACCCTACGGGAGCCGTGCCCCGGACGCAGCGCACCGCTTCGCGCTGCGCCCGGGACACAGACTTCACTGTTTCTCGATCTTCGCGTTGGTGATCAGCTTCTCCCACAGCACCAGCTGCTCGTTGACGAACGTGCCGAGCTGCTCCGGCGTGCCCGAAAACGCGTCCATGCCGAGGGTGGCGAGCTGGGCCTTGATCTCGGGTTTCTCGACGATCTTCCTGATTTCGGCGTTGAGCCGCGTCACGATCTCCTTGGGCAGGCCGGCCGGGCCGAAATAGCCCTGCCACGACGAGATGTCGAAATCGGGCACGCCGGCCTCCTGCATCGAGGGCAGGTTCGGCACCAGCGGCGAGCGCTCCTTGGTGGTGACGGCGAGCGCGCGCAGCGCGTTGCCCTGGACATGCGGCAGGCCGGTCAGGATGTCCACGAACATCATCGAGACGCGGCCGCCCATGACGTCGTTGAGCGCCGGCGGCGAGCTCTTGTAGGGCACGTGCAGCAGGTCGAGCCCGGCATTGTGCGCAAAGGTCGCACCAGAGACGATCGCGGAGGACGATCCCGAGGCGTAGCTCAGCTTGCCGGGATTGGCCTTGCCATAGGCGACGAGCTCGCCGACGGTCTTGGCCGGCACCTCCGGATTGATCACCAGCATGAAGGGCAGATCGCCCGTGCGCGCGATCGGTGTGAAATCCTTAACCGGATCGTAAGTGAGGCTCTTGAGCAGATAGGGATTGGCCGAGTGCGTGGTGTTGGTGGTCACCAGCAGCGTGTAGCCGTCGGGCGCGGCTTTCGCGACATAGGTTGCGGCGAGCATGCCGTTGGCACCCGCCTTGTTCTCGATCACGATGCCGACGCCGAGCGCCTGCGACAGGTGCTGCGAGATCAGCCGCGTCGTGGTGTCGGTGCCGCTGCCGGCCGCGAACGGCAGTACCAGCGTGATGTTGCGGCTGGGGTAATTGTCGGCCTGAGCCGTGGATGCGGCGGCAAGGCACAGCGCGGCCAAGCCGACGGCACGCAGGTTTCGAATCAGCCCTGAAATCATCTGAAGACGTTCCCTCTTTTTGGTTGGCGGGGAACCTAGCGTCTCTGCGTTGAAATCGGAAGACGGGAGTTTGTCTCGTGCCCCGGACGCTGCGCGCACGACGTGATGCGCTGCAGAGCCGGGGCCCATGCCGCGGCGAACTGGGTCCCGGCTCTGCGCAGCGTCACAGCGTGCCGCAGCGCGTCCGGGACACGAGGTCGTCATCGTCCGCTGCGCGGAATTACGTCACGCCGAACCCTGGCGCGAGGCGATCACGACGCCGGCCAGCACCAGCGCGTAGCCGATCAGGTGGAACGGCTGGAGCATTTCGCCGAGCAGCAGGATCGCCATCGCCGAGCCAAACACCGGCACCAGGTGGAAGAACGGCGCCGCCCGGTTCGGCCCGATCAGCGCCACGCCGCGGTTGAAGAAGAGATAGGCCAGCGTCGAGGGAAAGATCAGAATGTAGCCCATGGTCGCCAGCGTGATCGTATCGAATTGCAGGACGCGACCGCTGGCCGCTTCCCAGATCGCCGCAGGGATCAGCATCGTCGCGCCGCAGCAGGTGGTGAAGGACAGGAAGGACAATTGATGGATCTTGGGCCGGCGCGGGATGAAGGCGGAGTAGAGCCCGAACGCCACCAGCGAGGAGGCGAACATGATGTCGCCCCTGTTGAAGCTGATGCTCGCAAGCGCGGCGAGATCGCCGCGCAGGATGATGATCAGCACGCCGAGAAGCGAAATCGCGATGCCAGCGAACTGCGCGCCCGTCAGCCGCACGCCGAACAGCACCAGTGACCACAGCGCCACGAACAGGGGACCTGCCGACTGGATCAGCAGCGCGTTCAGCGCTTCCGTGTACTGCATCGCCCAGTACGAGATCGCGTTGTTGAAGGCAAAGCCCACCAGCGACAGGAACAGCATCAGCGGCAGGCTCCTGCGCAAGGCAGGCCAGTCGCGCTTCAGGTGCGGCCGGGCGAACGGCAGCAGGATCAGGAACACCCCGAACCACCGGATCGTGGTCACCGTCAGCGGCGGCACATGCGCGCCGACATGGCGCGCGAGCACGATGTTGCCGGCCCAGAACAGCGAGCTCAGGCTGAGCAGCAGATAAGGCTGATTGTTGAGCCAACGGGCCGGATTGGAGGCCTTTGGCGCGGGCGAAGCGATCGTCATTGGCGTTGCATGCGAGCTTGCGCCGGACTGGCGTCGTGGCACAAGTCACAGCGCCGCAATGCTACAATGCAGGCAAGCCCTGAGGAGGTGCCATTGGCGGTTAATATGTTGAACATCGCGGGCCTCGAAGGGCTCGAGCAGAACGCACCGGTGGTGATGCTGAACCTGATGCGTTTCCACGCGCGCTCGCGTGACGGCGACGGATCCGGCCGGGACGCATACTTGCGCTACAGCGCCGTTACGGTGCCGATGATCAAGGCGCGCGGCGGCACCTTGCTTTGGACCGGCGAGGCCAAGGCCATCGCGCTCGGACCGCACGCCGGCAACGACTGGGATTTCGTGGCGCTGGTCTATTATCCGAGTGTTGCGGCCTTCCTGGACATGATGACCTCGGAAGCCTACGAGCGCGAGGCGGATCCGCATCGGCTCAACGGCTGTGCCGAGCATGTGATCATCGCGACCGGCGAAGCCTACAGCAAGTTCAACATCAGATAGCGCTGCGTTGTGGGTCGAAAGATTTGTAGGGTGGGCAAAGGCGTGCTCTTCGCGCGCCGTGCCGCCATCTTTCTCTCTCCCGACTGGCATGGTGGGCACGCTTCGCTTTGCCCACCCTACGAGCTCTCATTTGAATGCGCGGAGGCAGACCCCTCATCTGGCGCTTCGCCACCTTCTCCCACAAGGGAAGAAGGAAGAAACTAACTCGCCTGCTTCCTCGACGCCACGAACACGCCTGATAGCACCAACGCAAAACCGATGAAGTGGAACGCCTGCGGGTGTTCGCCCAGGAAGGCCATTGCCATGATCGAGCCGAACACCGGCACGACGTGGAAGAACGGCGCGGCGCGGTTGGCGCCGATCAGGCGCACGCCGCGATTGAAGCAGAGATAGGCGAGCGTCGATGGAAACACCGCGACGTAGAACAGCGTCAGCAGGTTCGGCCCGTCGAGCTTCATCACCGGGCGAGCGGACAATTCCCAGATCTCGAGCGGAATCAGGCAGGCGGCGCCGACCCCGAAGGTGAAGGCGAGGAACGAGAGGCCGTGCATCGGCGGCCGCTTCAAGGTCAGCACCGAATACAGCGCGAAGATGACGAGCGCGCCGATGAAGATGAGGTCGCCCTTGTTGAACTCTATGTTCGACAGCGTGGTGAAATCGCCGTGCAACAGGATCGTGAGCACGCCGCACATCGAGAGCAGCACGCCGAAGGCCTGCGCCGCTGTGAGGCGGATGCCGAGGATGGCCAGCGACCACAGCGCCACGACCAGCGGCGCGGCCGACTGCAGCAGCAGCGTGTTGAGCGCCTGGGTATGTTCCAGCGCCCAATATTGCAGCGTGTTGAAAGCACCGATGCCAGTGATCGAGAGCGTGACCATCAGGCCGAGTTTGCCGCGGATCGCGGGCCAGTCCTGGGCAAGATGCTTCCAGGCGAACGGCAGCACCAGCAGGAAGGCGAAGAACCAGCGCAGGAAGGAGAGGGTGACGGGCGGGATGTGGCCGGCGGCGAGCCGCCCGACGATGGCGTTGCCGGCCCAGCACAGCGCGGTGATGCTGAGCAGCAGATAAGGCTGGTTGGCGATCCAGTTGGGGCCGGATGTCTCCGCGCTCGTGGTCTGGCCGGTGGCGGACATTGTGATTGGTGCGGCCCCGAGTGCACCGAGGCTTCCGGCCCGGCGGGATCCGGGCCGGCTGATCGCCCGGCGCTGTCCAAAGACACGGAAATCGAGGTTGCATCAACGGGGGGCGGACGCATCGCGACCATGCACCGGCGGAGTGAGCCTCTCACGCTTTGGTCGAAGCCATTGCGCCGGTCATGAATATTGAGAGATTTTAAGGGGATATCAAAGGCTTGGAGCCGCCTCGAAGCCCTGAAAATGCCCTGTTCTTGCTTGCCTAGAGAGGCTGCTTCCTTTATCCGGTTGGGCTGCCTCGCGTGCGAACGGCCTCTGGCCGGGAATTGGGCTGGGCGCAGGCATGATTCCGGAAAAGTGGGTACCAATTTTCCGTTCGGATCGTGCCACCTACAGAGAAATCTTCGAAGGATTACCCGCGAATGGCCAATGTTGTCGTCGTCGGCGCCCAGTGGGGCGACGAAGGAAAGGGCAAGATCGTCGACTGGTTGTCGGAGCAGGCGGACATCGTCGTCCGCTTCCAGGGCGGTCATAATGCCGGCCATACGCTGGTGATCAACGGCAAGACCTACAAGCTCGCCCTGCTGCCCTCGGGCGTGCTGCGCGAACACAAGCTGTCGGTGATCGGCAACGGCGTGGTGTTCGATCCCGCCGCTTTCCTCGACGAGGTCACCAAGCTGCGCTCGCAGGGCGTCGCCGTCTCTCCGGAGAACCTGCGCGTCGCCGAGAACGTCACGCTGATCCTGCCGCTGCACCGCGAGCTCGACGCGCACCGCGAATCCGCCAACGCGGCGAC
>NZ_JALBGZ010000313.1:0-7090 GCF_023006515.1 Bradyrhizobium sp. PRIMUS42 | reverse complement strand
GACCGGCAGGCGCTGGAGCATGCGGCATGAGCGCGGCCGACGCGTCCATCCTGCTGGTCGACGACCATTCCGTCGTCCGCGAAGGCTATCGCTCCGTGCTGCAGAAGCAGCCGGGCCTGCGCGTCATCGCTGAAGCGGCCGACGGCGCGGAAGCCTATCGTCTGTACAAATCCGAGGCGCCCGATCTCGTCATCATGGACCTCAGCATGCCCGGCATCGGCGGCATCGAGACCGTCAGGCGGATCAGGCAGTGGGACAAGGGCGCAAAGATTCTCATCTTCACCATGCACCAGAATGCGGGCTTCGCCGTGCAGGCGATCCGCGCCGGCGCCAGGGGTTACGTCACCAAGACCAGCCCGCCCGAGACGCTGGTGCGCGCCGTGATGGACGTGCTCGCCGGCAAGATCGCGATCAGCCCCGACATCGACCACGAGCTGGCATTGAGCCGGCTCGGCGGCGAAAGCTCGGCTGCCGACGTCCTCACCGCGCGCGAGTTCGAGGTGCTGCGGCTGCTGCTCGCGGAGAAGACGACCGACGAGATCGCAGAGACGCTCCATGTCAGCCCGAAGACGGTGGCGAACCTGCATTCCCTGATCAAGGACAAGCTCGGCGTCGGCTCCGACATCGAGCTGGTCCGCCTGGCGCTCCGCCAGGGACTGTTGACGCAGCTCGATCTCGGCGAGGCCTGATCGCTCAGGCCAGATAACGCGTGAGATAGCCATCCATCGCATAGAGCGCGCAGAGCGCGAGGCTCGACCACACCGCGGCGCTGAAATACAGGAACATCCAGGTCAGCTCGCCCTTCCAATGCGCGATGTCGTGGGTCACCACCCAGCGCGTCGAGACGTCGTGCAGGCCTTCGAGGAAGCCGAGAAACCTATTGCCCTCGGCGTGCCCTGCCCGCCAGCGGCTGAGATACATCGGCACGTCGACGGTGACGAGGAAGGCGAGGAAGCAGGCGATGCCGACGATGCCGGCGGTCAGCGCCCAGCGCACGGGGCCCTGGAATTCCGGCATCAGGCGGCACAGTGCGATCCCGGCCAGGAAGAAGGTCACCGCCCAGAGCGAGTTCTCGATCGCATTGTAGAGGAAGTTGGTGGTCACGACCGCGTACCAGGAGAAGCACTCCGCGATGATGATGATGGGCACGATCACGAGCGCGATGTTCACGGCCGTCTCGGCGCCCGTCATCTTGCCGAGCTGATGCAGGATGATGGCCCATTGCGCGACGAAGCAGAGCTCGGCCACGGTCGCGACCGTTCGGCCGACGACGACGCTCGACAGCCAGGTGTCGAACAGGCAGATGCGCTGCACGTCGGCGCGCGGCAGGATCGAGCGGAACGCGCAGCCGAACACATAGCCGGCGCACAATAGGAACATCAGCCCGATGTCCGAGCCGCCACCGAGGCTGCCCGAAGGCGTCGGGTAGAACTCGCGGTACAGCATGAACCAGACGAGGATGTTGGCGCCGCTCACGAGCGTGAGGGATCCCCACCACCACGCGAGGGGATTCGACCGCGCCTGCCACTGCAACATGAACCGCTCCAAGAATTATCGATCTGACATGCCGACGTAATAATCCTGTCACAGCACGGCATGCAATCACACAAAAATCTGTGTGTTCGGGTCGGTGGAGCCCGTGCTTCAGCGAAACCTCGGCGCAACCATATTGTCCACATAGCGGAAGCGCTATCTCGCCTTCATGGCCAAATACTATCCCGAGGGTGACAAGGATTCGAACCTGAACGTCTACGGTTACATCACCGCGCAGCTGCTGGCTCAGGTGCTGAAGCAATGCGGCGACGATCTCACCCGCGACAACGTAATGCGGCAGGCGGCCAATCTGAGGAACGTCGAGCTCGACCTGGCGCTGCCGGGCGTCTCTGTCACGACTTCGCCGACCGACTATCGCGTCAACAAGCAGTTCCAGATGGTGCAGTTCGACGGCCAGCGCTGGCGGAAGCTTGGCGACATCGTGACGGACGAGGCCAGGGAATGAGGCGGCGCGAGGCGGGTTCGCGTGCGGCGCTCAACGCCCTTCCGCACGACGGCCGCCGCTGCGGATGACGTCGTCGCTCTCCGCGACGTGGCGCTGATATAGGGAGATGGCGCGATTGGCCATGCGGATCCGGTTCGTCTCTCCCTGCTCGACCATCACGGTGATCTGCTGCGCCAGGAACACGCAGGCGTGGAATTCGTCACGGATGCCGCCGGTGCGGGCGAGAAAGTCCCAGGCGATCTCGTAAGCCTGCTCCGCGGCGGGATTGCGATAGTCGCTGAAGATAATGTGCGTCATCACTGGCAAAGCCGGAGCACGACGATCGTTCCTACCGGGCGGGCACGGCCGAACCGACGGCGTGAAACACCACCGCCCGCCCTGGCGTGCCAGTTGTTCGATCCTGGCGAAGAACGCGAATAATTACGCCGCCTGGCGCTGATGCGACAGAAACTCCATCGTCACCTTTCCGACATTGGTCGGTCCAGGCGGCCATGCGTTGCTCTTCCTTCAACGATGTCTCCGGCAGTGCCTTGGTCTCCGGTACCGATCCCGAACGATGTTCCGGACTTGAGACCCGAAACTAACCTGCGATAGCGCCGCCAAGCACCTTCGGCGACACAGCCCCTCCACATCAACGCGAGCAGGAACGGTTGGCGGCGGGCGTGATTGGTCCAACATGAACATCGAGGAGAAACAACATCCGTAAGACAATTCTGACGATCTTCACGGCCGCGATGCTGGCCGGTGCTTCGGTCGGCGCAGCGATCGCACAAGGCGCAGGCGCCGGTGCGGGCGGTAGCGGTGCTAGCTCAGGAAGCGCCGGAGACGGCTCCGGCTCCGGCAGTGGCGGAATCACACATACGGAACGCGGCGGACAAGGCGCTTCCAGCGCTCCAGGCATGCTCAACGAGACCACTCCGCGGTCCAACGGCACCACACCCCGGCGTTAATTGCGCCGTCGATCGCGCTTCGGCAATCGAACCTTGACGGTGCGCGCGTGAACGGTCCCGGCTTGTCATCAGCCGGGACCGCATTGTCCTCACCGCTTCATGCCCGCCACATACGCTGCAAGCTTGTCCAGCGTCTGGTAGCCGTATTCGACTGCGCCGAAACCGATCATGCCGTCACGCTGCTCGGCGCTCGAGGCCAGCTGGCGCATCATCAGCACGGTCTTGCCGTTGCTCTGCTCGGCAAAGGTGACGGTGAAGCGGAACATGCCGGGGTCCTCGTCCTGGTCGAGACCGTGATCCATCTCCATCAGGTGCGGCCGCTCGATGCGGCGGAAGCGCATGCGGTTTGGATAGACCGTGCCGTCGGGGCCGATCATGTTGAAGCGCCAGACGCCGCCGACCCGCACGTCGATCTCGAAGGTCTCGACCTTGAACCCCTTCGGCCCGAACCATTGCGGCAGATGTTTCGGGTCGGACCACGCCTCGAACACCAGATCGCGCGGCGCGTCGATCACGCGCGACATCACGATCTCGCGGTCGAGCGACCATTGCGACAGAGCGGGATTGGCAGAATTCGTCATCACTCAGAACCTTTCTTCTTGGTTGTGCGGGACGGCCGCTTGGCGGCCGCCCTCTCCTTCTCTTTCTTGAGCTTCATCACGTAGGCTTCGAACCGGTCGAGCCGCGCCTCCCAGATCGCGCGCTGCCGCTGGAACCAGTCCTCCGCACCGAGGAGCGCATCCGGGCTGAGGCGGCAAGTGCGCACGCGGCCGGATTTCTCCGACAGAACCAGCCCGCTCGTCTCCAGCACATGGATGTGCTTCATGAAGCTCGGCAGCGCCATGTCGAAGGGATCGGCGAGCTCGCCGACCGACGCCTCCCCCGCGCAGAGCCGCATCACGATCGCCCGCCGCGTGGGATCGGCGAGCGCCGAGAAGACCTGGTCGAGGGGAGATAATTGGTTAGCCATGAAGCTAACTATAGAGCCACCACGATCCGGCGTCAATGATTGTTAGCCACTTAGCTAAGTTTAGATTGTCGCTTCGCAGCCTGGATGGAGCGAAGCACGATCCGGGACCTTCGTGCTCGGAGCAAAGAATCCGGATTACGCTCGCTCCATCCGGGCTACGAACCGCGATCCGTCATACGGAACCGACAACGCGCAATCGTGAATTGGGACGCCCGCCTCTTCACGCTAAGAAGGCGCCGGGGGCGCATCACACATGCGTCAGAGCCGTGCCGACCGTTGTCACTTCATCGCGCTTCGCCCGCGCCGCGCCTCGGCGGATTCCGACATGATCGCGCAGATGCGCGACATCGTTGCGAACGAGCTGGCGCCGACCGCAACGCCGGACCATGCGGGCGGCCTCGCCGCCGCGCTCTATGCCGGGCGCCATGTCGAGTTCTTCAGCTATGGTCTTGCCGACGATGTCACGAAGCGGCCGGTGACGCCGGACACGCTGTTCAACCTCGCGTCCTTGCGAAAACCGTTCGAGGCGGCTCTCGTCGCGCTCGGCGTGCTGCGCGGCGAGCTGCGGCTCGACGACCGCCTGCCGAAATACCTGCCCGAGCTGGACGGCACCTATATCCGCAACGTTACCGTTGGCCAGCTGGTCACGCATAGCTCGGGGCTGTTGCTGCCGACCGACCATCCGCCCTGGCCGAACGAGCAGTACACGCGCGAGCGGTTCATCGCCATGCTGAACGCCTTCGCGCCGGCGTCCGGCATCGCGCCGGGCCGGCAGCGCATCTACACCCATGCCGGCTACGTGGTGCTTCAGCTCGTGCTCGAGCGCTGCTACGGCAAGCCGATCCACGCGCTGATCCAGCACCGCATTCTCCGGCCCCTCGCCATGGAAGCCACCTTCATCCCCGAGCGCGGCGCAGACAACCGCGCCGTGATGGACGAGGCCTGGATGGAGCGCGTGGTCCAGGGCTATTCCGACCAGGGCGCGGCGATCGGCCCAATCGGCAGCCAGCAGAGCTATTTCGACTTTCCCGGCACGGGACAGATGTTCTCCTCCGCCCGGGATCTAGCCGCTTTCGCAGCGGCCTGCGTCGACGGCCGGGCGATCGATCCGCATTTGCGCGAGGCGCTGCGGATGACGCAGCGTGAGGTCGTCCGCGTCGACGAGAAATTCGGACAGGCCATGGCCTGGGAAACCGTGCATCTCCCTGATGCCACCGTCATCGACAAGCCGGGCGGCCTCAACAACGCCTCGGGCTATATCGGCCTGGTGCCGTCGCGGCGGATCGCCATCGTCATGCTCGCCAATCGCGGCGAGTATCCGCACGAGATCGCCCGCTACAAGATATTGCCGGCACTGGCGCGGCTGCTGGCATCGCACGCCGGCTGAGTTTCAAAACAGAAAGCCCCGGCCGAGCCGGGGCTTTCCACACCAGGCTGGGACCGGGATAGATCAATACCTGGCGACGACGGGTCCGCCGAACTTGTAGTTCACACCGACGCGCACGATGTTCGACTTGAGATCGACCGAGTGGGTGAAGGTCTGGGCCGGCAACGCCACGCCGACGTTGAAATTGTTGCTGGTCATGCTGCTGCGACCGAGATCGACATAGAGATATTCGGCCTTCAACGACCAGCCGTTGCCAACGGCGTATTCACCGCCGAGGCCTGCCGTCCAGCCGACGCGGGTGTCGCGGATCGCTCCGGACTCGGTCGCCCCTGCAAAGGTGTCCGTGAAGCTGAAATTGCCCTTCACCTCGGCGATGGCGGCACCGCCGGTGGCGTAGATCAGCCAGCTCGGTGTCGCGAGGAAGCCGATGCGGCCGCGAATGGTGGCGAGCCAATCGGCCGAGACCGAGGAATTGACGGTGAAGGTGGTCGGCGCGCAGCAGGGATACAATGCCGTGCTGCTCGCGCTGCCCTTGAAACCGAAATAGTTGATGTCGCCCTCTAGGCCGAGCACGGCGTTGTTGACCTGCCAGTTGTAGCCGGCGGTGAAGCCGCCGGTCACGCCGGAGCTGTTGATGTGCTGGGCGCCGACCGACCCGATGGCGGTCACGCTCGAATCCGCGAAATAGGCGGCCACCGGAAACAGCGTGGTAGTGGCCGGGTTCGCGCTGCCCCACTGCCCGCCGACATTGCCGCCGACGTAAAAGCCGGTCCAGTTATAGGCCGGCGCCATCACCGGGGCCTTGGTGTAATGCGCCGCGAGGTCGGCCGCCTGAACGGATGCGGTCCCCAAGACAACCGAAGCGATCGCCAGCAAAAACTTGTTCATTCCAGTCTCCTTGCCCCACGCGATTGACCTCGCGTTTCGAATCCGCGCGGGTAAACGGCAACCGGCGCAGTGAGGGCATAGGGCGTGCGCCGCTGCTCGTCTTGGGCTGCGGCGAAGTTCATAAGGACTGTGACGTAGTGTGAGCCTCAGATCGTGCGAACGGATGACGGGTGTGGCCGGAGAGCCACGCATCAACCACCACCGGCGACGCGCAGCGCACGCCCGTGTCGCATCAAGACAAGACCGCCAGGGAGCGATTCGGCTCTGGGCCTCAGACCGAGCGCGTCAGCCCGCCGTCGACGCGGATGTTCTGGCCGGTGATGTAAGCCGCGCCGTCGGACGCCAGGAACGAGATCGTCGCCGCGATCTCCTCGACCGTGCCGTAGCGCTTCATCGGCACGGTGTCGCGGCGCGCATCCTGCTGCGGCAGGCTGTCGATCCAGCCCGGCAGAACGTTGTTCATGCGGATGTTGTCGGCCGCATGGGTGTCGGTGAAGATCTTGGTGAAGGCGGCAAGGCCCGCGCGGAACACCGCCGAGGTCGGGAACATCGCGCTGGGCTCGAACGCCCAGGCAGTCGAGATGTTGATGATGGCGCCACCCTTTTGTGCCTGCATGATCGGCGTCACCAGCCGCGTCGGACGGATCACGTTCAGCAGATACGTGTCGAGGCCGGTGTGCCACTGCTCGTCGGTGATCTCGGTGATCGGCGCGCGCGGCCCGTGACCGGCGCTGTTGACGAGCACGTCGATCCGTCCCCACTTCGCGATAGTGCCGTCGACGAGACGCTTCAGGTCGTCGTTCTCCTTGTTCGAGCCGGTGACGCCGAGCCCGCCAAGCTCGGCGGCCAACGCCTCGCCCTTGCCGGAGGACGACAGGATCGCGACGCGAAACCCG
>NZ_JALBGZ010000312.1:0-7102 GCF_023006515.1 Bradyrhizobium sp. PRIMUS42 | reverse complement strand
TGCCGCGCGCTCCGCGCCAGTAGCGGGCGCTGTGGCGGCCGCAGGCGGTGCGGGGGCCACCTCTTGAAACGGCTGCGTCGGATCAAACGGCGGCTTCTCGTTTGGAAAGCTTGCCCACGGATCGTGGTCAACGGGCACGAGCTTTGGTTGTGGAGGTGCGGCCGGCTGAGCGAAAGGATCGTGCTCCACCGGCACAAGCGTAGACTTGCGATCGGGCGTATAGCCTGGTGGAGGCGGCGGGACGCCAGTCCGCGGATCGAGCTTGTAGCCCGGCGGGAGTGGAGGCATTGGCGGCTCCGCCGGCGCACCGTAATGCTTTCGCAGCGCGGTGGTCATCTCCTCGTTAGAGGTGTTGACCGGAAACTCGACTATAGCGCCATCGGGCCCCTGCACCTGGATCGGCCGCGGAGCGCGCGGGCGAGGGCTCAATGCACGCTGGATATCAGCTTGAGTGAAGTCGTCCGGAAACTCATGGCGCTGGCCTTCGAACTCTACGAGTTGGGGCATCGTCAGTGCGCCTTGATGATGTAGTTGAGGATCAACGTCGGCTGGATGATGCCGAAGGAGTTGCTGGTGCCGCCCTGGGGCGTGCCGCTGAACATCAGCCCCGAAGCAGAAAAACTGAGAGTTTGCTCGTTCGTCTTCGGATATGAAGCGTCGCCGCCGGTGGCCAGCGAACCGTGCGCTGTACCGTTTCCGATCTGAATGCCGTACGGGCTCGAACTAATCGATCCCGCGATGGTGCCCGCCGGGGTATACGGCGGCAAGTTCGGGGTGGCGAGCACTCGCGACTCGGAGCCGCCGGGACTGCCGAGCGTCGTCGGATTGGCGAAGAAGCTGTTGGTCAAACGGCCAGCTGCGCTGCCGCCCATCGCGTCGGCGCCAGCCGCCACGCGCCCGCGGAGATCCGGTAGGGTGAAATGGGTGCCGTCGACCGAACCGTAAGTCGTGCCGATCGCGGCGAACAGCGCTGGATAGTCGGAGCGCAACACGGACTGGCCGTAGCAGAGCAGCCAACCATCGGGCACGCTCGTGCCCGCAAAGGGCATTATCGACGCCGCCGGGATGATCTGGTTCGCGTCGGGCCCCAACTTCGTGATGCCCACTGCGGCATCAGCAATCTTCGGACTGGTGATGCCCTGGTCCGCCACCTTGTTTGTGGTCACAGCGCCCGTGGCCAGCTTGCTGTTGGCGACCACGCCGTCAGCCAGCTTGTCGCCGGCCACCGCGCCCGCGGCCAGTTTGACGGACGTGATCGAACCGTCCGGAATGGCGGCCGCGGCGGTGAAATCTGCGATCTCGTCCCACTTGCCGGGATCGAAGGAAGGGCCTGAAACGTGGTCGGTGTTCGCGATGAAGAAGATTGAGTCGTGGAAAACGGTGCTGATGTTTGCGGCGTACCTGACACCAATCGCCCACCGGCTCGGTGCGGCAAAGCCGAGTGAAACGCTGCTGTCGAACTGCTCTTTGCCCACACTGCCGCGTTTCAGAGCGCCATCGGCATCTTGAATCTTTGATAAGTTTTGCTGGGTGTCGTCGATCGCGACTTTGACGGCGTTGAATTCGGCATCAAGGGCATTGCCCGGCTGCTGCGCGCTCGGGTTTTCGGCGCTGAACAGCGCGAATGACGTTTGACGGTTGTAGGGCGTTGATGACATTGGTCGCCGACGGGGTGAGAGGGAAGCGCGGGATTGCGCGGGTGGGTTGCCGTCGGCGAAGCGGCGTTGCGTCCGTGGGGATGACTGTAGAGGAATGAGGTGAGCAAAAAGTTACGACGCTAGGATCGTCACTCAGAGGCCTCTCGGGTTTAATTTCCAAATAGACTGTTCCGCGCACACCCGCCCGACCAGAACGCACGCCCTACGCAGGACTAACGATGCGAAGGTGCGGGCGTGATGCGCTGCAAGAGACCGCTGCTTTGCTGCATTGCGTCTCGCAAATCCCGCGCCCCACTTGGTAACGTCGGTATGCATTCACCTTTTGCCCACACATGAAAGCGTATCCAGGAACGCGCCTCAAAAGATCGCATTGTCCTTCTGCTTTTTACAATCGTAGTGAGGCCGACCATGCGTCTTCTTTGTAGAATAGTTGCCATTGCAACAGTCCCAGCGTGGATGTGGTTACATGTAGACTCTGCTGCGGCACAGGACTTCAATGATAGGTGGTCTATTATTCCAAAGGCACACGCCGAGCCCGCCCCTCAGGCAACGGAGGAGACCAATCAGAGCCCGCAGGCGCAGTCTCCTATCGAGCAAGAACCGCCGCGAACTTGGGAAGACCGCTCAGCTACTCGATCTTTCAACCGAGTGTTTTCCGGGAAGGCCTCCTACTACTCGTATTCGAAACGGAAGACAGCAAGCGGCGCAACGTTCGATCGGAATTCGCTAACTGCAGCTCATCGCAATCTGCCATTCGGCACGCACGTTCGCGTCACTGACCTTAAGAGCAGCAATTCGGTGGTCGTTCGTATCACCGATCGCGGACCATGGGTTCGCGGCCGCGTCATCGACCTGTCGTTGGCCGCCGCTCGCAGCTTAGGAATCACCGATCGTGGCGTCGCCCAAGTTCGTGCAGAGGTGCTTTAGCTGAACGGCAGTCGCCTGAGAGGGCATCAGCTGCCGCCTAGCTCCGTTGGACGGCTTCGCCCGCGCGCAGTGTGGTTAGCCCATTGATGATCGTCCCGTTGCGATCGATCGCGGTGACGGACTGCCCGGATCGAGAGCAGATCGACGAAACTAACCTGATACTCAGGCCCCCGGTGGGCCGTGCGTATCAGTTCGGACTCCGCATCACTCGGTGAACGTGCTGGATTTCTCACCCTGATTGATCTGGGAATCGCTCTTTGAGAGCTCGCGTTCGGCTTCGCACCAGAACTCTTGCTCGCGCCCTTCAGGCCGACCAGCTAACTCCCACAATTGATGAGCTCGATTGCGGATCTGATCGTTCGTCGGATTTGCCATGGCGCTTCATCGCTGTCCTCCACACAAACGTATCGTGAAAGGCCGAGTTCCTCAGCCCCCTCAAAGCAGCCAAAGGGCGTCACACCTGGTGGCTTGCTGCTACGACCGTCTTGCTGAATCGCAAGATTCCGCCGCGCGCGAAATGTAGCAACGCCTTCGGCAGTCCGTTCGTGGAAAGAGCTTCAAGCTCGATTTTTCCGGTGATAGGTCTTTGGCCGCGTCCATTCGAGGTGCTTGAAGAGCGTTCAAACTGCCGATAACGTCCGAGCATATTTAATCCGGGGGATTTTCAGTGCGATTTTTGCTTTGCCTGTCTTTCGCGGCAGCTGTCTTTATGCCGCCCGCATATGCCGCACCGCCATCTAGCTGCGCTTCCAAGTTTATCGGCGAATGGCGGCATTCCGGAGGAAATAAGGGGACGCTCACCGCTGACGGAAGGGCCATCTGTAGTGAACACGCGGCGTGTCAGGCTGAGGGGACTTGGACATGTTCCGGTAACAATATGACCTACAATACGAGCTTGGGCTCGTGGGTGTACACGCTGCAGCCCGATGGCTCGATCACGGCAAACGGTGGCATGGCGAGAGCTGTGCGCATCGGAAGAGCGCCCGCGGCGCCGGCCAAGCCCGTTCAGACTGGCTCGAGTGAAGCAGCTGCTGTCGGCAACCAAAACTCAAGGCCTGCACCCACGAAAGATTGCAGTGGCGTCAGCGGGAAGGTGAACGGCGTCGAACTGAAGCCAATGAAATGCGACGACGCACCGTCGAAAGCCGCGGCACTGGCGCCGGCGCCAAACGCTCAGCCAGCCAAACCAACGCAGGTTACCTCCGGCACGGTCGCCGGATCGAAGCGCGCCTTGGATGCGATCGCGGATATCTCGCCGGAGTTCAAAAAGGCGCTTGAGAACGCATCGCTTAGTTTGGAGAATGCGAAGATTGACCCTTCGCGCGTCAAAGAACCGGTAGTCAGAGAAGCCGAGAAGCGCCCAGCCAGAGTAGAAGCAAAGTCGTCTTCCGATAACTCGCCGTCTCAACAGGCGGCCGACGCCCCTCAAGATCCGCCGCGAGAAATCACTGACCTTGACCCGGAAGATTACGCGAAGAAGTGCAGAGATGAATCCTTCGAGAGCGGTCTCAAAAGCCTAAAGCAAGACATTGCTGCGGCAACAAGAGGCGTGACGCTGGAGCGGGATCCGAAAAACAAGAAGCCGGTCCGTGGCCTTAAGTTCTATCTAGAGAAATACAAACTGGTGAAGAGGGTCCTCAAAAGGTGCGCCGTAGAGGTCCTCAACAGGCAAGTGATTGATCCCATCGAGCGAAGCGGAATATTAGCCGACATCGCCGATGACCCCGAATAAGCGAACCCTGAACTTCTCGAATCCACGAAATTAGCGGAGCGGCTTTGCGGCCTTTGGACTACGCGCGGCCGCCTCCCCCCCTAGGGGTCGGAGCCGGGCCGAGGGTGTATGCACGCTGGGCTCTCGTTAAGACGTCTCGAGGCGGTCGCTTCAGCTGCGGTCGAAAGGCGCGCAGTCATATGCATGGCGCGACGTTCAATGAATCTTTGCGCATTGCTAGCACCACGTGCGCGCTAAGTCATTGCTGCTATGTACATATTTATGCGCGACGCGTCGTGTTTGGCTCGAATTTCTTGTCGGGTAATGCTCGGTTTGAGAAACCGACAAAAACGCTCAAATCGACAATTCCGCTAACTCGATCAGCCACTCCGCTGTCTGGTTTCACGTATTAGACTTTTCCAGACAAAATTTCCGTTGTCGATTTTTCGGTAGGCCCCATGCTGATCGCGGGTCGAAAGCCCAAACATCAGCCGATAGCCAATCCGGTCAGCGGCGATCACAAATCTTGTCCAGGGGCCGCGCGCGTATGTCCAAGGCGCACGCCCAAAGGCGCGTGGGGCCGTCTGATGTCGGTCATTTCGCCCCTGGACTCCCGTCTTGCTCGAAAGGCAAAACATCATGCGCAACTCAACCGCCGTCCGTACCTCGTCCCCCTCGACTGACCTCGGCGCCCTGCTCGCCCGCCGCGATACAGACCTAATCCTAGCCATTGAAGATGATAGCGCTCTGATCCGCTGCCAAGTTAGCTCTGCGGTCGCCGCTGCGATGCTCGCCCCTCTCAAGGGCAAGGCAGCCGGTCAATTCCGAGCTCTATCTGGCAACCGAGTCGAGATTGATGCGGCTGTGACCGTGCCGATGGCGTTGCGTATGATGGAAGCCAAGGCAGCAATGGAGAAAACGCTGCACTGAAACCGATGACGGCGGGCGGCATTGTTGCCGCCCGAAAGGGCTAAAATCAGCGCTCGTGCTTCCCCGGTGCTTCCCCGCGGGCGGCGCGGGCGCAATGCGCGATCAATAGGAGCGAAAATGTCCCTGCAATTGCAGTTTGTTAGATGGTCGGAGCGAGAGGATTTGAACCTCCGACCCCTAGTCTCCCAGACTAGTGCGCTAACCGGGCTGCGCCACGCTCCGAACGTCGTTCCATTAGCTAGGATCGGCGCGATGCGCAAGGCGAGCGACACCATTTTGGTGTCTCCGTCCAAGCCCGGGAACTGGCCGCAAAACCGGCGAAAGCGCCCTATCCGTCGTTCAGCGCCTGATCCAGCATTTCCCTGATGGCAACGAGGTCGGCGAGCGCCCGGCCGAGCCGTTCCCGGTCCAGCGCGCTGGGGCCGGCGGGTGCGGCGGGGGTGCCGCCCTTGCGGAAGGTGGTGAGGATGTCCTCGTCGTCGACCTCGGTGAAGCGGAAGTCGATGCCTTCCTCTTCATCGCCCTGGTAGTCGTCATCGTCGGCGTCCGTGACGCCCTTGATGGGCGCCTCCTCGTCCTCGGGCTCCATCAGGCTGGCCCCGATGGCGTCCTCGATCGCACCGAACGAGACCGCGGCCGCGCTGTCGGCGAGGCCCTGCACCGATTTGACGCCGTGCTCCTTCAGGATCCGCTGCACGCCGCGGATGGTGTAGCCCTCGCCGTAGAGCAGGCGGCGGATGCCCTTGAGCAGGTCGACGTCGTCGGGGCGGTAATAGCGGCGGCCGCCGCTGCGCTTCATCGGCTTGATCTGGGAGAACCGGGTCTCCCAGAACCGCAGCACGTGCTGCGGAATGTCGAGCTCCTGCGCTACTTCGCTGATGGTTCGGAACGCATCCGGCGCCTTGTCCAAATGCCAAATCCTTCGCGGAGGCGGTTACGCCTCGGGTTGAGCCTTGCTGGCATCGCCATTGGTGCGGTGCTGGGCGTTGATCCGCTGCTTCAGGATCGCCGACGGCTTGAACACCATGACCCGGCGCGGCGAGATCGGCACCTCGGTGCCGGTCTTCGGGTTACGGCCGATGCGCTGACCCTTCTTGCGGACCATGAAGGACCCGAACGAGGACAGCTTCACCGTCTCGCCCTTTTCCAGGCAATCGGTGATCTCCTTCAGCACGAGTTCCACGAAGGCGGACGATTCCGTCCGCGACAGGCCCACCTTCTGGTAGACGGCCTCGCAGAGATCGACACGCGTTACGGTTTTACTTTGATCGGTCATCGCCCTGCCCCACATCACGGCGAACAATTGTTGTCTGAAATTATGAGCTTACGATACGGCGGTCAACAGCGCTCATCAATGCAGCCGCATCGATAATCGCGCTGATTCGGCAAAATTTTATCGACTGTGGCTCTACCAGCGCACGAGCGCGGAGCCCCAGGTGAAACCGCCGCCCATCGCTTCCAGCAGGACCACATCGCCCTTCTTGATGCGTCCGTCCTTGCGCGCCACCGACAGCGCCAGCGGGATCGAGGCGGCCGAGGTGTTGCCGTGACGGTCCACCGTCAGCACCACCTTCTCCGGCGCGATATGGAGCTTGTGGGCGGATGCGTCGATGATTCGCTTGTTGGCCTGGTGCGGCACGAACCAGTCGATGCTGTCGGCATTCAGCCCGGTCGCCTGGAAGGCGTCGACGATGACGTCGGTGATCATGCCGACCGCATGCTTGAAGACCTCGCGGCCCTCCATGCGCAGATGGCCGACGGTCTGGGTCGAGGACGGCCCGCCGTCGACGAACAGCTTTGCCTTGTGGCGGCCGTCGGAGCGCAAGTGCGTGGTGACGACGCCGCGGTCGGTCGCGGCATTGCCCGGCTGCGCCTG
>NZ_JALBGZ010000311.1:0-7106 GCF_023006515.1 Bradyrhizobium sp. PRIMUS42 | reverse complement strand
GTGCTGACGAAGCCGTATCAGCGGCGCTAAAATCCAATGCTCCGATGGGTTACAACATCGAATACCGAACCGTCGGGATCGAGGATGGTGTCGGGCTGTCGCGGATGTATGACGACGACCTCGAACAGCTCGAGGCCGGCATGACGCTCTACGATGCCTTCTACCGCTGGTGCCGCGACGCCACCACCGAGACGCACAACTGGCCGACCAACAAGGTGAAGGCGTAATGGACACCCGTAACGTTCAAGCAGGAGCTGATGCCGGTCACGGCATCAGCTTCGGGGAAGCCTTTCGCGTCTGGCTCCGCGTTGCGTCCTTGAGCTTCGGCGGGCCCGCGGGCCAGATCGCGGTGATGCACCGCATCCTGGTCGAGGAGAAGAAATGGATCTCCGAGGGCCGCTTCCTGCATGCGCTGAACTATTGCATGCTGCTGCCGGGACCGGAGGCGCAGCAGCTCGCGACCTATGTCGGCTGGCTGATGCATCGCACCGCCGGCGGACTGATGGCGGGCGGGCTGTTCATCCTGCCCGGCGTCATCGCCATCATGGGCCTCAGCTACATCTACGCGGCTTTCGGCAATGTCAGTTTCGTCGAGGCGCTGTTCTTCGGGCTGAAGGCCGCCGTGCTCGCCATCGTCGTCGAGGCCGTGGTGCGCGTCGGCAAGCGCGCGCTGAAGAACCGCATCATGATCGCGCTCGCAGCCGCAGCCTTCGTCGCGATCTTCTTCTTCGCGGTCCCCTTCCCGATCATCATCATCGCCGCCGGCCTGATCGGCTATGCCGGCGCGCGCAGCGGCCGGCCGGAATTCGCACCAAGCGGCCACGGCCATGGCGACAGCAATGCGGTGATCGACAGCATGCTCGGCGAAGCCGTGCCCGAGCACGTGCAGCCCAATACGGCGCGCGCGATCCGCGTCGGTGCGCTGTGGCTGGCGCTCTGGCTGGTGCCGGTGATCGCGTTGCTCGCTGCCTTGGGTCAGGCCAACGTGTTCAGCCAGATCGCGCTGTTCTTCTCGAAGATGTCGCTGGTCACGTTCGGCGGCGCTTATGCCGTGCTGGCCTATGTCGCCCAGCAGGCGGTCGAGCATTATCACTGGCTGAAGCCGCACGAGATGCTCGACGGCCTCGGCATGGCCGAGACCACGCCGGGTCCCTTGATCATGGTGCTCCAGTTCGTGGGCTTCATGGCGGCCTACCGCGACCCCAGCGGCCTGTCGCCGATGCTGGCGGCTACCCTCGGCGGATTGCTCGCGACCTGGGTCACCTTCACGCCCTGCTTCCTCTGGATCTTCGTCGGCGCCCCCTATATCGAGCGCCTGCGCGGCAACACGGGATTGGCCGGCGCGCTCAGCGCGATCACTGCCGCGGTCGTCGGCGTGATCCTCAACCTCTCGATCTGGTTCGCGCTGCATACGCTGTTCCGCGAGACGGTGCCGGTGCACGCGTTTCCGCTGAACTTCGACAGGCCGGTGCTGACCAGCGTCGACATCCCCGCGCTGCTGCTGTCGATCGCGGCGGCGACCGCGATCTTCCGGTTCAAGCTGGGGATGCTGACGGTGCTGGCGGGGAGCTGCGCGGCGGGCGTGGCGTTGCGAGTGGCGGGGGTGATCTAGGGCTTAGCGCAATCGGTTCGTCGCGACCGGGTTGGACCGACAGGAGACGGTGCAGCCGACAGCGCATCATGACGGCTTTGGGCCACGAATGGACATTTGGTTTTGCGAGCGCACGGTTGTTATCTTGCAATGACATCCGCTCGCGTGGACCGCGGACAGCGATGTGACGTGCGACGTCTTGTGCAATGTCCCTTCCAGACGTGCCAAAAAGGAAATCGTATAGCTGGCCGCGCGGCGGATGGTCTGCCGAACGTGCCGCGCGGGGACTACTCCAACGTCGTGCCGAACTGAATTGCCTTGCCTAAAAAGCGTTACCATTTACCGCGCGCTGGAATGCGCGGAGAATCAGTTGCAGACCTCTTGGTTCGGGCCCCAGCTCCCGGGCCCGTGCTTGCCTTGTTGATAGACCTCAAGATGACAACCTGGGCGAACCGGCCTGCAGCCAGCACCGTTGCAGACCATTTGTCCGCTCCTTTGCGCTACGGGTTTGGTCGACTTCCCACCCTGCTGCCGGGCGTCTTCTCGTGTCGTCGGCTGGTCGCGCGTCGCAACGGGCTTTCTGCTATTCGTCTTCTCGCATTCATTCTCGGCATTGACGCGATAATCGGTACGGCAGTTGATCTTTACGCAGACTTCGCCATCCGGCTTGAAGCCGTGCTCGCAGACCAGCGGACAGACCCGACCGGGCTTGGCTTTGATGGCGTCCAGGACGTCGAAGGTCGCGAGCTTGGCTTCAAACTTTGTTCCAGCGTACTTGTTGAAGGTCAACAGCGACCGCTGGGACGACGCATTCCAGTCGCCGTCCGCAGCAGCGGATAGACATCCGACCCGACGTAGCTCGGACTGGATCAGCTTCGCTGTTTCCTGGGGGGATAGGCTTGGCTCTGCAGAGGTTGGCGCGATGGCAGCGACCTTCTGGTTGGCGCTTTCCTGCCCCTTCTCCGTTGGCAGCCTAGCTGCGAGTTCGGCTGCCGACTTGTCTTCGGCGATCTTATCAGCGAGTGCCTTATCGGCGCTCTGCTTGGCGGCGAGGGCCGTGGCGGCTGCCTCGGCGTCCTTCCTTCGCTGTTCGGCGGCGGCGGCTCTCGCCTCCTCGATCTGCTTGGCTCTCTCGGCGACAAGACGGGCATCCTCGGCGGCCTTGGCTGCGGCTGCCGCCTTCTCCTGCTCCGCCTTCTGGGCGCGAGACGCGGCGAGCCGCGTCTTTTCCTCTTCGGCTAGGCGAGCCTTCTCTGCTGCGGCAGCGCGGGTTTCCTCGGCAGCAATCTTCTTGAGCTGTACCTTCGCCAAATCTGCGTAGTAACCGTCCGGAAATGCTCTCAGAAACGCTTCCCATCCCTCGCGGTCGCCGGCCTGGAGCGCGAGTTCATAGTCCCTGCGAACGGCATCCAGTGTGCTTGCCTGCGGAGCCGTGACGACTGGCTTTGCCGGCACCAACGGCACGTCATTTCCACCGAGCGAGCCGTAAACGTAGGGCTCCTGCTTGTAGCCGGTGTTCTTGAGGACATCGTCGCGAACAAAGCCAAGAGCTTTGCGCAGGTCCAGCCCGGGGATCGGCAGACGCTCGACCAGCGCGGTCGCGAACGGGCTGTTTTTCCAGTCGCCATCTGAGGCGGTGGAGCCCGCTTTTGCGGCAAAGGCGATCATCGTGTTCGGACTAGCCGGCTCAACCTTGGCAAGGCCGCGACCAATCGCACGCGCCGCCACCGTGCGCTTCATGGTCTTGGCAAATGGGTTATCGCGGCAGGCATCGAGGATGACGAGACGGAGCTGCCTAGCCGGCTCGATGGCGAAGAGCACCCGATCCAGCGGAAAGGTCTCATCTAAAACGTCGGTGTCGGTCTCTAGCGCGGCGTCAGTGGGGATCAGATAGTTATTACCATCCAGCTCGATACCATGGCCAGCGTAGTAAATGACGGCGACATCGGAATCGCGCGCCTTAGCGCCAAACTCGCGAAGCGCCTTCCGCATGTCCACTACGGTTAGGTCGAGCTTGATATCAACAACGTCGAACCCGGCCTTACTGAACATGCCCCCGACCAAGGCGGCATCGTTCACGGGGTTGGCGAGCCTTGGTACACTCTTGTAGGTAGAGTTTCCGATCACTAGCGCGACCCGTCGCTCGGCATGTGCTGAGCCGCAAGCGAGCCAGATGAAAAGAAAAAATGAAAACCAGCGAAAAGCCTTCATCGGCGCCCCGAATATAAGCGCGCAGCCTAAGTGGAGTTCGGGGAAAAACAAGCCTGGCCTCTGTGACGTCTATCACACTGCATATCCTTCGGCCGCGCCCGCTCTGCGACGGACCGTCTGCAACGGGTCAAAGGCTGCCTTGGCCAGCTTGCACGGCTTGTTCGGGTCACCGTCAGGAAGCAGACCTCACCGCACCATAAGCTAAGGTCAGCGGCGGGCCACTTCCGGAATCATGCATCGCAGCAAACCTACTCTATTCGATTACTTCGTCGGCGCGAGCCAGGAGATAGGGCGGGATAGTAAGGCCGATGCTCTTTGCTGCTTTGAGATTGATCGCCAGCTCGAATCTGGTCGGCTGGACTGACAAGAAGCGCGGCATGCTTCCGGTTTCTGACTTCGCCGAAGACAGCAGCAATTTGCTCGTCCGTACTCGCCTTCAGGACGTGAATTTCTCGGCCAAGCGACTTGGCCGCAGCTTCGGCATCCGAAACCACTACATTCGCATTTGGATTCGTTGGATTTACCAGCATGGCGATTGTTCCGCCTCCTGGCGTCAATTCTGCCAACAACTCAAGTCGCTTGGCGGTGAGTTGCGGAGTGTACATGCTCACGCCGGTCGCATTTCCTCCCGGCCTGTTCTAACTGGAAATAACGCCAAGATGTACCGGGTCCATGGCAATCGCAAACACGATCGGAATCGTCTTAGTCGCTGCCGTTGTCGCCAAAACTCCGTTCGTACCAGTGACGGCGACGACCACTTGAACGCGGTCCCGAATGAGACCTGCAATCAATTCCGGAAAGCGATCATACTTTCCATCAGCGAAGCGGTACTCGAATGTCGCCGCTTCATTGGAACCCTCAAGGTGGTGAGAGCACGGTATTTCCGATCGAGGATAGATCAATGAGAAGCCAGCGGGATGAGCGTCGGCGCCACTTCATCGCTCCAGCGTGGCGAGATAGGCGGCGAGTGTCAAAAAATCTGCGTCGGTGAGCGCGTTGACGACGTCGATCATCGGCTTGCTATCCGGCCCAGCGCGGAAGCCGTGCCGGTATTCGTAGAGCTGACGGAAGATGTAGGTCGGCGAACGCCCGGCGATGCCCGGCACGACGTTCGTGCCGGTCAGTTTGTCGCCGTGGCAGGTGGCACAAGCGATCTCGGGCCTTGCGGCCAGCCCGCGGCCGGCAGCCACGCTGCCTGTCGGCACGTAGGCGGTAAAGCGAACGCGCGCGTCGCGGTTGACGAAGCGGCCGACGTCAGCCGGCGTCTCGATGATGCGCGTGCCGATCGGCTCGCGTTCATCGCCTTTGGTGACGAAGAACCAGCCGGCGACGGTAGGCTTCGGCACGGTCTCAGTCTCCACCACATCGACCAACTTCCTTGGCTTGATGGCGGCGAAATATTCTGCCGCCGCCTTAATCTCATCGTCGTTCGCCGCCTTCGCAAGCGAGATCATCCATGCTTGCGGAACGCGGTCGAGCAATGCCGTCGAGCGCTTGCCGCTCCTGTAGTCGTGCATCTGCTGAATAAAGTAAGCAACCGGCAGGCCAGCGATGTCGGCGTTCTCCGGACCGCCCGTGCCAGAGGCACGATGGCAGAAGCCGCAGGCGTAGACGTCAGGCTGGCGACCGCTCGCCACGACTGCCGGCATCGTCGGATGGTCACCTGGGTGCCAATCCGGCGCCAGGAAGCGATCGCGCGTTTGTGGGACTGTATAGCTCGCCGTGCTGTCGGGAACGTGGCGAGGTTGACCGTCATCCGGCGGCGGCTTGAAGTCGGGCGGGTTGTAAGTGTAGGCCCAAAACGGTGGCTTCTCGGTGACCTGCGCGTGCGCGCCCGCCGTACATACGAGAATTATGGTCAGTGCACCTGCCGCCCGAGCGGCCGCTCCCAATCGCACCATGTTCGTCTCCGGCTTATCTGCCCAGACGGAACAGGTAGATTAACCACGAATTCGCGCTGAAACAATTGGCTTTCGTGGCGATTCAGGCCGCAGTCTTGGGGTCCGGGTTGGGTCTCACAAGCGGCATCCCGTCGCTATCGCTCTTGGCCCAACGCCGACATTCAGGCGCTTGAGATGAAGGGCACCCCGATCAGCTATTTCAGACAGGCCGCTGCCCGTCGGGCAAAACAGCCCGGTCATTTCGATCACCCCGCCTGTCAAGCCCTCTCGCCGAAATATTCCACTTTACCGAAATTCGGATTTGACGTACACACTGATCACCCTGGCCCGAGACGAGGGGCGGATCGCGATCGTCACGAACCGCGGGCTGGGCAGCGATGGACGCGACGGCGTCGGGCGCAACGGGCATTGCAGGGCGGGACACCGTGAGCAATGGCCTTTCCGCGCATACGACCCGACGCTGACAGCGTCTTCGCATGGTTTCGGGGGCGAGCACACGCCACCTCCCGGATTCCCAGCGAGGACGTGCGCGGACGGAAAAGTCGTGTGGTCCCGACGCCCGGGGTCTGTGCGTCAAGTCTTGCGGTGATGTGGCGGCCGACCGGTCCGCGCATCGATATCCACAAGGCGACGGGGGCAATAGTGCAACGCTCCCCGAGGAGAGCACGAAGGACACCGTTAAAACCATTCGCGCAGGGAAGGCCGGGCGACCGGCACACCTGTGGTCCACCCCGTGTGCATTTCTATCGCGCACGGATCTCGGGTGCCGCCGGCGCCCGGCCTTCCCTGCGCCCTCGTCTTTTTCGAGGGCGTGCGAGACCCAAAACTCGGGCGAGACGCGCCGCGAGAAGGCGATCGTGTGTTTGCTATTTGAAATGTGCAATGGAGTGCGATGGCCTCGCCAATTGCTCCGTCATTGCGAGCGCAGCGAAGCAATCCAGACTGCACCCGCGGCGGGATTCTGGACTGCTTCGCTCCGCTCGCAATGACATGGTTGAAGGAGTGCGCTCCCATCCATCACCGTCACCCTGAGGTGGCCGCTTCTTCAGCGGCCCTCGAAGGGCGACGGCCCGGCTCTCGCTGCTAAGGTATCGAAGCATCCCGGCCGTACATCCTTCGAGGCTCTCGATGGCGCGCTGACGCGCCCCATCCCTCGTTCCTCAGGATGACGGGATAAGTGGAGTTTGACGCGGTAGAAACTACCGCATCATCATCCGCGCGATCGCTTCCCCGATCACCACCGTGGTGAAATGCGTGTTGGCGCGGCAGTCCGACGGCATGATCGAGGCGTCGGCGACGCGTAGGCCCGAGATGCCCTTCACCCCGCCGTCAGGGTTGACCACACCATCGGCATCGCCGGCGCCGCTCATGCGGCAGCTGCCGGCGGCGTGCTGGATGTCGCC
>NZ_JALBGZ010000310.1:0-7107 GCF_023006515.1 Bradyrhizobium sp. PRIMUS42 | reverse complement strand
CATGGGCCGGCGCATGGCCCGCAGCTGCCACCACCGGCGCGCTGAGCCACCAATAGACGCCGGCGGCAGCGACCACCGCGAGCAGCCCTACGAGAATTGTTCGTTGCAACATGCAGATCCATTCACTCGTCGCGGCAAACCTAGGACCAATGTCGTCGCGGCTCCAGCCACGAAGAATTTAGCCTGCCCTGACCGGAAACGGGAATAAACTGAAATGCCGGCTGTTGGAAGTTTGGCAGCCCGAACGGGTTCAGCAGGGAGAATGTCATGAACAAGACCGTCATCGCCGTGTTAGCGCTCGGTGCCGTCGCTTTTGCGGGCCCGGCCAGCGCCGAAAAGCTCAAAGCAACGCTCGACGGCAAGTCCGAAGTGCCGGCAACGACCAGCAGCGCCACCGGAACCGCCGATCTGGACTATGATGCCGCCAGCAAGAAGCTGTCCTGGACCGTCACTTATTCCGGGCTCTCCGGCCCCGCCACTGCGGCGCATTTCCATGGGCCTGCCGAGGCCGGCAAGAACGCCGGTGTCGCGGTTGCGATCCCGAATGCGGCCTCGAGCCCGGTCAAGGGTGAAGCCACGCTCACCGATGCGCAGGCCGCCGATCTGCTCGGCGGCAAGCTCTACGTCAACATCCACACCGCGGCCAATCCGGGCGGCGAGATCCGCGGTCAGGTCACGAAGTAAGCCGCAACGCTGCTTCGTCGCGCGAAGGCCGGGCGCAGGAGGGAGCGTCCGGCCTTTTCGATTCCAAAGCGGTTCACCTTCGTAGCCCGGATGAAGCGCAGCGCAGTCCGGGACGGACTCCGAGGGGTGAAGACCCCGGATTACGCTTGCGCTCATCCGGGCTACGCACTTTTCGATCGCGCTCAAGCTGCATTCAGCGCCTGCGTGAGGTCGGCGATCAGGTCCGACGGGTTCTCGATGCCGATCGACAGCCGGATCGTGGAATCGAGCACGCCGATCTTCTGCCGGATGTCGGCGGGAACGCCGGAATGAGTCATGGTTGCAGGCAGGCTCGCGAGCGACTCGGTGCCGCCGAGACTCACCGCCAGCTTGAGGATCTGCAGCGCATTGAGGAATTTGACGGCGGCCTCCTTGCCGCCGACGATGTCGAACGAGAAGGTGGATCCCGCCCCCAGGCATTGCCGCGCGAACGCACGCCCGGCTGGCGAAGACTCCTCGTGATGACCGAGGTAGTGGACCTTGGCGACCTTGGCGTGATCGCGCAAGAAGTCCGCAACGAGGCGCGCGTTGCTGTTGGCCTTCTCCATGCGCAAGCTCAGCGTTTCGAGCGAGCGGTTGATCATCCAGCAGGAATGCGGATCGAGCTGGGTGCCGATGGCGCCGCGCAGCGCCTTGATGCCCTTCATGATCGCCTTCGAGCCGAGCGCTGCACCCGCGATCAGATCGGAATGGCCGCCGACATATTTCGTCAGCGAGTACAGCGACAGGTCCGCGCCGTGCTCGATCGGCCGCTGAAACACCGGCCCGAGCAGCGTATTGTCGCAGGCGATGATCGGCGTGTCGCCTTGCGCCTTTCCGATGGAATCGGCGACACGGCGGATCATGGCGATGTCGACCAGGCCGTTGGTCGGATTGGCCGGTGTCTCGATCAGGATCATCGATACGCGGCCTTTGGCCATGGCCTCCTCCGCGGCCTGCTTGACCGCCGCCTCGTCGATCCCGTCGGCGAAGCCGACGGCGCCGATCGACAGACGCGCCAGCGTGTTCGTGAGCAGCGTTTCCGTCCCGCCATAGAGCGGCTGGGAGTGCAGGATGACGTCGCCGGGGCGGACGAAGGCAAGGATCGTCGTCGCGATGGCCGCCATGCCGGATGAGAACAGCGCGCAGCTCTCGGTGCGTTCGTAGATCGAGAGCCTGTCCTCGACGATCTCGCTGTTGGGATGATTGAAGCGCGAATAGACCAGGCCCGCGCCCATCCCTTCCGGGGGCTCGCGCCGGCCGGCGACGAAATCGAAGAAGTCCTGCCCGTCATCGGCCGTCTTGAACACGAAGGTGGAGGTCAGGAACACCGGGGGCTTGATGGCGCCTTCCGACAGCTGCGGATCATAGCCATAGGTCAGCATCAGCGTCTCGGGATGCAGCATGTGATTGCCGATGTGCGTCTTCGACGGAAACGGTTTTGCCATGGCCTGTCTCGCTCTTGATTGAGATCCTCGCCGCGCGTTGGAACTCCTGATGTCATGCAGTCAGGAAAGAGACGCGCCGACTCGCATCAGCGCCGCGGCTGTTGACTCGAAGATAGCCGCTCCGGCAGCTATCCGTCAGACCTTGCGAACAGAAAAAAGGGCAGTCGCTTTCGCAACCGCCCTTCGATTCCCGTGGCCCGGATGAGCGAAGCGACATCCGGGACAAGTTTATCAACCCGCACAGGCTTCCCGGATTTCGCTGCCGCTCCATCCGGGCTACAAGAGCCCCGCCTCAGCTGTTCTTGACGCGGTAGGTCTCGTGGCAGCCGCCGCATTCCTTGCCGATGGCAGGCATGTTCGCCTTGAGCGAGTCCAGGTCCTTGATCTTGCCCTTGGCCTCGCCGACGACCTTGGCGAAGCCTGCGATCCTGGCGTCGAAGCCAGCCTTGTCCTCCCAGACCTTCGGCGAGGTCGAGTAGTCACCGTCGAGCTTCACGCCCTTGGCGCTCGCCGGAAACAGGTTCGGCAGCTTCTTGGCGGTATCCTCGAACTGCGCCAGCGCGCTGTCCACTGTGGCCTGGTCGTAGGGCTTCTCGCCCTTGACCATCGCCGACATCGCGCCGGCGTTCTTGCCGTTACCCTTCATGAGGGTCTGGGCTTCCTTGACGGAATCTTGTTGTGCCCAGACGGCGCCCATCCCGAGCAGCAGCGCGCCCCCAACAACCAACACTCGCTTCATTCGCAAATCCCTTTCGCTGAGACAGGATCGTGCTGACCCCACATTGGGCCAACCCCGATTGGCAGATTTCATTCCATCCAGAGCGCGACGATAAATCGCCGCACTCCGGATCATTTGGCTGAGCCTGCAAAACGCGTTCCGCGTTTGCTTGGACTTACAGGCTGTGACGGCGGTGGTGCTCGTTGATGGCGATCCACACCCGCTCGGGCGTTGCCGGCATGTCGATGTGGTCGATCTTGTATTCGCGCCAGAGGGCGTCGACGATGGCGTTCACGACCGCCGGACAGGAGCCGATCGCGCCGGCCTCGCCCGCCCCCTTCACGCCCATCGGATTGGTCTTGCAGGGAACGTTGTTGGTCTCGAACACGAAGGCCGGCCCGTCCGCCGCCCGCGGCAGCGCATAGTCCATGAAGGTCGCGGTGATGAGCTGGCCGTCATTGGGTCCATAGACCACCTGCTCCATCAGGGCCTGGCCGATGCCCTGCATGGCGCCGCCATGCACCTGGCCGGCCAACAGCAGCGGATTGAGCGTCTTGCCGAAATCATCGACGATCACGTAGTTGACGATCTTGATGATGCCGGTAGCCGGATCGATCTCGACCTCCGCGACATGCGTGCCGTTGGGATAGGTGCCGTCGGCGCTGGCGAAGGTTGCGCTGCCGTTCAGCTTCGACGGATCGACATCCGGCCGCTTGGCGAGATCGGCGAACGAGATCGAACGGTCGGTGCCGGCGATGCGCACCACCCCTTCCGAGATTTCGAGGTCGCCGGCGCCGGCCTCCAGCGCCTGCGCCGCAATTTCCTTCAGCTTTTGTCCGAGCTCCCGCGTCGCACGCTCGACGCTGACGCCGCCGGAGGGGATCGAGGCCGAGCCGCCGGTGCCGAGGCCCGTGGCAATCTCGTCGGTATCGCCCTGGCGGACGTGGACCCGTTCCGGCGCGACGCCGAACTGCTCGGCGACGATCTGGGCATAGGCGGTCTGGTGGCCCTGCCCGCTCGACTGTGTGCCGATCAGCACGGTGACGTCGCCGTTGGGATCGAGGCGGACATTGGCTGTCTCCTCACCCATCACGCCGCAGATCTCGACATAGCTCGCCAGCCCAATGCCGCGGATCAAGCCGCCCTTCTTGGCCGCCTTGGCGCGCTTGGGAAACTCCTTCCATTCCGCGATCTCCATCGCGCGCTTGAGATGCGCGGCGAAGTCGCCGGAATCATAGACCTTGCCCGTGGCCGTCTTGTAGGGCAGCGCCTTCGGCGGGATGAAGTTCTTGCGGCGGATCGCATCCGGCGTCGTGTCGAGTTTTCGCGCGCAGGCGTCGACAAGGCGCTCGATGACATAGGCGGCCTCGGGGCGGCCCGCACCGCGATAGGCGTCCACCGGCACGCTGTGCGTAAAGATCGTGCGCACCCGGCAATGGAAGGCCTGGATGTCATAGAGGCCCGGCAGCATGCCGGCGCCGCCATGGGGAATGTAGGGGCCGAAGGTCGACAGATACGCGCCCATGTCGCCCATCAGGTCGCAATCCATCGCGAGGAACTTGCCGTCTTCAGTCAGCGCCATCTTCGCGGTGGTGACGTTGTCGCGGCCCTGCGCATCGCCCAGGAAATGCTCGGAACGGTCGGCCGCCCACTTCACCGCCTTCTTCAGCTTGCGCGCTGCGACCGCCAACAGGGCGTATTCCCGATAGGGAAACAGCTTTGTGCCGAACCCGCCGCCGACATCGGGGCAGATCACCCGCATCTTGTCGGTGGGGATGTTGAGCACGTTCTGGCAGAGGATGTCGCGCAGGCGGTGGCTGCCCTGGCTGCCGACCGTCAGCGTCAGATGGTCACGCTTGGCATCGTATTCACAGACCGCGGCGCGCGTCTCCATGAAGCTCGCGACCACGCGCGGATTGACGATGGAGATTTCGGCGACCGCATGCGCCTTGGCGAAGGCGGCTTCGGTCGCCGCCTTGTCGCCGATCGAGACGTCGAACAGCACGTTGCCGGCCTTGTCGGGCCACACCTGCGGTGCGCCCTTCTTCACGGCGTTGACGACGCCGGTCACTGACGGCAGCGGCGACCATTTGACGTCGATCGCCTCGATCGCGTCACGGGCCTGATCGATGGTCTCGGCGACGACGAAGGCGATGGAATCGCCGACATGGCGCACCTCGTCCTTGGCCAGGATCGGGTATGGCGGGCCGGTGAACGGATCGGTCTCGAGATTGAACAGGCACGGCAGATTGCCGAGATCCCTCACGTCATCGGCGGTCAGGATCAGCGCGACGCCGGGAAGCCCGCGGGCACGACTCACATCGATGGTGTATTTGGCATGCGCGTGCGGCGAACGGAGCATCAGGCAGCGCAGCGCAGCCTGCGGCGCGTAATCGTCGGTATAGCGGCCCTTGCCGCGGATGAGCGCGTCATCCTCCTTGCGCAGCACGCTTTGGCCAACGCCGAACTTGATGGGAGCCGCCATTTTATTGTCCCGTCCTATGGTTGTTTTGCCGGCATATTGCCGTGGAAAAAGTGGCAAGGCAAATGGGTTTGGGCGGGCCGCTCCCATGGAGATGATGATTTGAGGCCGCCCTCGCCGGTTCTGGGGCAACCATGCCGCGCAGCCGCGCCAGACCCGCGTCAATGGCTGAATTTCCTGACCATCAGGTACTTGTCATACGTGACGTCACCTATGCGGACGGCAGCGGGATCGGTGCCGTAGACCTCGAACCCGTTGCGCTCATAGGTCCTGATTGCAGCGGTTGCGTCGAGCAGGACGGCAAGATGCACCTGTTCGACGCATGCCTCGGCGTGGGCAAGAAGCTCCTTGATGAGCCGATCTCCAACTCCTTGACCTCGGCCATCTTCCCTCACGTAAACCGTGAAGATATGACCCCTGTGCCGCGATCGCCGATCTGGCGACAAGTAGAAGCCGGCGACTCCGATCAGATGTCCGCGCGCAAAGGCGCCAAGGATCGCTCCGCTCAGCCAATGGCGATAGGCCGCCAGCATCGCCTCGCCGCCCTCATCCTCTTCCCGAGAACCAAAGGTTTGAGGGTGTGCCTGAAGCGCCTCCGCGCGAATGTCGCGGAAGAGATCGAGATCGTCGACAGTCAATCGTCGGATGTCCACGTCCGCCTGGGCGCGGGCCTCATGCGATGTCATGATCGCCTCCTCTCCCTGTCGCAGCGAAGTCCGCTGGGATTGCGGTCGTCACATCCCACCACGGCCCCACAGAGTCCGCGCATTGTCTCTCAACCTATCAAGGGCGCGTTCAGGCGCGATGCTGTCGATCTCGCCGCGCGACAAGCCGATGTCCGTCAGCTCCCTGTCGCTCAGGTCCTGCAAGGTGACCTGTGCACGCGGCCACCGCTCCTGAAACGCACGCCAGTATCGTCTGAGCAGGCTCAAGACGATGGAGAGGTCGGGTCGAAGTCTCGCGGCATCGCCCTCTGGCGCGGCCGTAATGTTCGTCTGTTGGGGTGGCATGGGATGCTCCTGCTGTTGTGCCGGCAGGGAGCGTGGCCAAAGAAAAGGCCCCGTCCGATGCCGGCGGGGCCTGGTGGAAAAGATGTCGTCGTCGAATTCCTAGCGCACGACTCCTCCCACGGCCCAGCCGAAGCGGGTCATGTGGTTGCGGTTGACGATGCGCGAGCATTTGATCATGAGGCATCGATACCACGGCGATTGCACAAAATCAAGAGATGCGCAGATGCTGTTTGCATCCTGGAGGCGAGCGCACTGCTCGCCTAGCCGCGCACCAGCGAGACCAGCCACTTGCGGCCGAACAAAACGAGGATCGCGAGCGCATAGACGATCGTGCCGCCGGCGGCGAGCAGCACCAGCGTCACCTCGTCACGGAAATGCATCGAGCCTAACAAGGGGCCGCTGAAGCGCGCGATCAGCCAGAACGCAACCGCAAGAATGATGCCAGTCAGCAGGAATTTGCCGAGCGACATCAGCCAGGCGCGGTCCAGCACGAGAAAGCCTCGCCGCACCGCGAAGAAGAGCACCAGCAAGAGATTGGTCCAGACCCCGACGGCGGTTGCGAGCGCGAGGCCGATCTGGGCGAGCGATCCCATCAGGGCGAGCTTCAGCGCGACGTTGACCGCAATGCCGGTCAGCGACGCCCGCACCGGCGTTGCGGTGTCCTTGCGCGCATAGAAGGTCGCGACCGCGCTGCGGATCAGCACGAAGGGGATCAGACCGATGGCGTAGGCCGCGAGCGTGGCGCCC
>NZ_JALBGZ010000030.1:0-24180 GCF_023006515.1 Bradyrhizobium sp. PRIMUS42 | reverse complement strand
GAGAAGCCGCGGCGATTGCCGGGGGCCGTTTCGATCGCCATCAGGATCGCCGCGGTCGACTCGCCACCGAGCGCAAAGCCCTGAACGAAGCGCAGCACGACGAGCGCGACCGTCGCGCTCACACCGGCGCTGGCGTAGGTCGGCAGCAATCCGATCGACATGGTCGCAAGACCCATCATGAGCAGCGTGCACAACAGGACGGATTTGCGGCCCAGCCGATCGCCGAAATGGCCGAACACCAGCCCGCCGAGCGGGCGCGCCAGAAATCCGACGGCAAACGTCGCGAATACCGCGATGGTCGCCGTGAGCTGATCGAATTTCGGGAAGAACAGCTGATCGAACACCAGCGGCGCGATCAGGCCGTAGATGAAGAAATCATACCATTCGATCGCCGTGCCGATCGTGCCGGCAACCAGGATGCGCCGGCGGCTGCTCGCCGTCTGCTGGGCACCGACGGCGGTGGCCGCATGATCGTCGTAGTCCTCCAATGCCCCTGTCGTCACGATGTCCTCCTCCGGTGTATTGCTGTTTGTTGTTGGTGCCTACAGAGCCGCACCTTGTATGCGGCAGCAGGAATCAATCAGCTTGCCAAGCGCGCACCGTCGCTTGCGCGGTGTCCGAGCGCGCGGGCAAGCACACGGCCGATCATCCCGGCCTGGGATGCGCTGCCACGCCAAGCCACGATCTGATCCGGACGAACGAGCGCAAGGTCGGCTTCGTAGAGATCGCGCAAGGACACCGGCAGCGTGACGAGCTTCAAATCAACCCCGAGTGCGCGGACGGCATCAGTGACCGCGTCCTGGGCCGAGGCGACTCCGCCAAACTGAAGCAGCGTCCATTCGAATCCGAACAAATCGTACAAGGACACGTCGTCTTCCAGCCACGCATGCGGTGCGCGGCCGCCCGGGCAAGCGCTGGGAACATAGACGTTTGCAGCGTCTGGCGGCGGCTCACTGCCATCGGATACGATGATCGGCGAGCCGTCGTAGCGGCCGCCAAAGGTGACGCCGGGGATGTTGAATTCGGCACGCGCGTGCTGTTCGAGATAGATACCCGCCGCCCGCCGCGCCTCGCTGCCGGCGTCGGTATCATCTTCAATCTCCGGCGCGGGCGCGAAGAGACCAAGGGAATCGGCAAAGCGCCGCGCATAGTCGGTGTTGCGGAGCGCCACCGGACGCCGCTCGACCTCATAGCTGCCAAGCAGCGTCGCCGGGCTCACGCCCTTGACAACGCTTGCGAGTTTCCAGCCGAGATTGACCGCATCCTCGATCGCCGTGTTGTAGCCGAGCCCTCCGGTCGGCGTGAACAGATGCGCGGCGTCACCACCGAGGAACACCCTCCCCCGTTGCATCCCGTTCGCCACCAGCGCGTGACCGGCGGTCCAGGTCAGGAAGGACAGCACCTCGCACTCGATCGGCGTGCCGCAGGCGCGCTGGAACGCAGCCTTGGCCTCGTTGATCGTGATCGCACTCTCGTCTTCGCCGGGCCGAAGCTGCGTGTGAAACGCGAATTCGTCGCGCCCATTCACCGAGGCCATGAAGGCGCGGCGGTCACCGTTGAAGCAATTGTACATCCACGCCTTGGCATGCGGGATGCTTGCATAGAAGTCAGGCGAGCGGAGGTAGACGGCGAGCATCCGTCCGCCCATGAAATCGCGTTGCATCCCGGTCTCGCCGCCGTAGACGATCCCGAGCGACTGACGGACCAGCGAACGCGGCCCGTCGGCGCCCACCAGGAAGTCGGTCCGGACCGGAAAGTGGCTGCCATCATCGAGACATTCAATTTCGCCGACGATACCGTCATCGCCCTCGACGTATCTGACCAGCCGGTGACCATAGTTGAGCTTGATTCTAGGCAGCCGTTCGGCATGCCGGCGCAACACCGCCTCGACATATTTCTGCGAGACGCGATGTGGCAGTTCGGCGGCGCTCCAGGAGCCGGACAGCCCCTTGATCAGCTCGCCCGCACGCGACGACGACGGCAACGCAAACCGTGCCAGCTCATGGCCGCTATAGCGGGTGAAATATGCGACGTCGGTCGGATAATCGGCGGGCAAGCCTTCGCGTCTAATCTCATCCGCGAAGCCAAGCCGCCGATAATGCTCCATCGAACGGGCCTGCGTCGCGTTGGCCTGCGGATTGAACGCCGTTCCCGGCTTTTCATCGACCAGGATGGCCGACACGCCACGCCGACCAAGCTCATTGGCCAGCATCAACCCACAGGGCCCGCCGCCCACGATGAGCACCGAGGCCGTCAGACGTGTCTCCAAGGCGCTTCTCCCTCACCAGCACTGTCCTGCATGGTAAGGTCACCTGACTAGATCGTCAAGCTACCTGACTAATTCACGTCATCGAGTGGATCGAACGTCGCGCCATAGAGCGCCAACCCCTTCAGGATCGCGTCCATCGCGGCCCTGCCGAGTTCCGCGCGCATTTCCTGCTCGGCGATGTCGACCGCGTCACGGAACGCGTCGAGCCATTTGCGTCCGGCCGGCGTGAACATGACGATGCGGGCGCGTCGATCGGTCGGATCGGCAACGCGACCAACCAGTCCGAGCTCGGCGCATTGATCGACCAGCTCACCCATCGCCTGCTTGCTCATCGACGCGCGCCGGGCGAGCTCCGTGAGCCGTGTTCCGTCGACGTCGAGATTTCGGGTCAGGCCGACATGCGCGATGCGCGTTTCGTCGTGTCCTTTCTCGCTCATCAATTCGAGCACGCGCGCCTCAAAACGCCGCACCGCATTGTTGAGCAGGCGCCCGACATTGGCGTGTCGCCATGCCGTCCCGGATGACTTGGTTCTCAAGGAATCTGCTTTCGAATCGAGCGGCCAGAATTGGCAGCAGTGTGGGTCGCCTGCCGCGTTGCGTCCATCCAGATCCCCGCCAGCGAATGTTCGCGGATGTGGTTGACCAGGAAGTCGGAAAACACCCTGATCTTGGCCGGCAGCCTGACGCGGTTCTGGTAGGCGATGTTCATGGTGAGCAAAGGCAACTCCCAGTCCATCAGGATCGGCTCGAGTTGTCCGGCCAGAACGTCGCCCTGCACGATATACAGCGGCTGGATCAGGATGCCGAGGCCCGCGAGCGCGGCGCCGCGGATCACCTGGCCGTCATTGCTGTCTAGCGTCGGCGCAATGCGGACGGTTTGGACCGCGTTGCCTTTGCTGAGGCGGAGCGAATAGCGATCGTTGGCCAGGCTGTAGATCAGCATGTCGTGGCGGGCCAGATCGGCCGGTTGCTCGGGCCGTCCCTGTCTCGCGAGATAGGACGGCGCGGCCGCGAGCACGCGCCGCATCTGGCCGATGCGGCGCACGATGATGTTGGAGTCCGGCTCATGCTCCCTGGTGCGGATCGCGACGTCAATGCCCGCCTCGATGAAATCGGGATAGCGGTTGGCGGCGATGATCTGCACGGCGAGTTTTGGATACAGCGCGCGGAACGCCGGCAGCATCGGCGTCAGATAGATCATCGCAAACGACAGCGAGCTGGTGACGCGCAGCGTGCCCGTCGGCGACAGCGCACGATCCGAGACGGCGTCCTCTGCTTCGGCAAGCTCGTTCAGGATTGTGCCGCAACGCTGCAGGAGCTCGTGACCGACTTCGGTCAGCCATTGCCGGCGCGTGTTGCGCTCGATCAGCCGGACCGCGAGTCGCTCCTCCAGCGCGCTGAGGTGCCGGCTCGCCGCTGCGTTCGACATCCGCAACGTCTCGGCGGCCTTTGTGAGGCTGCCGAGCTCAGCCGTTTTCGAGAAAACCTCAAGCTGGAGAAGGCGATCCATCTTTACGAACGGTGGAAGAGAGACTCACATTACTTGATCTTTATTTTCGATTTTGCAAGGCAGAATGGCTTGCGAGATACCCCACGGGCGAGGAAATCCGCATTGCGGACCAACGTCAGCCGCCCCCGAACGCGTCGTTTTCGGCAATGTGCTGCAGCCCGATTCCAATCCTGACTTCAAGGGGCCCGATGGCATGGCCTTCGGCACCGACGGCCGGCTCTATTGCACGGTCTACAACCAGAAGAACGTCACGGTGCTGGACCCGCGGGGCGAAGTCGCCGATCGTCTGACCCTGGACGGACCACAGCCGACGAATTGTGCCTTCACGCTCGACGGCAAGAAGCTACGCGTCACTGAAGTCGGCAAGGGCCAGGTCGAAGAGATCGATATGCCCTGCGAAGGTCTGCCGCTGCATCTGCCGAAATTCGCCTGACGAGGAGCCTCGCGGTCTGTCCCGCGAGGCATCGCACATCATCGCCGCGGCCCCTAAAGAAAACCGGTCGATAGCCAGGGCACGGCAGCCACAATCAGTGTCCCGATCAGCAGGGCTATCATGTAGCCCACGATCGGTTTCATGCCTTCGTCCGGGTTGATGCGGCTGATGGCACAGGCCGCGTAGTAGCCGACCCCGAACGGCGGCGCGAACAGGCCAATGCCCATCGCGAGAACGACCACCATCGCATAGTGAACATCGTGCACCCCGACCTGCCGTGCGATCGGGAAAAGCAGCGGGCCGAACAGGACAATGGCCGGGATCCCTTCCAGCACGCTGCCCAGGATTACGAAAGTCACGATCGTCACGGCCAGGAAGACGGGCACCCCGCCCGGAAGGCTGGTCATGAACTTTGCGAGAGAGGCAGAAAATCCCGACTGTGTCAGCGCCCAGGCCATGCCCGTCGCCGCGCCGATGATGAGCAGAATTGCCCCGGACAGTGAGGCCGTCTCGACCAGCATCGGATAGATCCGGCGCCAGTCGAACTGCCGGTAGATGAAGAGACCAGCGCAGGCCGAATAGAGGATCCCGATGGTCGAGACCTCCGTTGCCGTCGCGACGCCCTCGACGACGGCGGTCCGGATCACGAATGGCAGCGCGATGGCCGGAATCGCGATCACGAGGGCGCGGCCGATTTCCCGCCCGGTCGCCCTTTTGACGTGGGACAGGTCCTCGCGGCGGTATCGCCACCACACGACGGCCGCGAGCATGACCGCGAGCACCACACCCGGGAGCAACCCGCCGGTGAACAGTGCCGAGATCGACACACCAGTCACCGAGCCGATCGTGATCAGAACCAGTGACGGGGGGATCGTTTCGGTCTGCGCCCCCGTCGCGGCCAGGAGCGCAACGAGATCGCCGGGCTTTGCCCCCCTCTGCCGCATCTCGGGAAACAACACCGGAGCCACCGCGGCCATGTCCGCCGCCTTGGAGCCGGAAATGCCCGAGACCAGATACATCGCTCCGACCAGTACGTAGTGCAATCCGCCGCGCACATGGCCCAGAAGGCTCGCCAGGAAGCCGACCATGGCGCGGGCCATGCCCGTCATCTCGATGAGAAGGCCGAGAAAGACGAAGAGAGGCACGGCGAGCAGGATCAGGTGGCTCATGCCCTCATCCATTCGTCCGATCATCACCACGTCGGGCGTGCTGGTTGTCAGGGCGAGATAGCCGACGGTGGCAAGGCCGAATGCGAACGCGATCGGCACGGCAGCAAAGACCATCGCGCCGACCACGAAGACGAAGAAGATCAGAAGATTCAGATTGCCGAGCGGCTTCAAGACCGGCGCCAGCAGAACGAACGTCCCGATGATGCCTGCGACGATGGCCAGGGAAGCCAGCAAGCTGCGCAGGCTCGCGATGCGAATGAGCCGAAGGAACGCTGCGATCAGCATCAGTCCGATCCCGATCGGTAGCGCTGCCGCACGCCAGCTGTTGACGATCTCGAGCGCCGGCGTCGTCACGAATACCTCGTCGGCGGCGAATTCATAGGCCGGCCAGACGACGAGCGCGAGGAATGCCAGCGATGCCGCGGCCGCCACGACATCCAGGAACGCGCGAACCTCCACCCTGAGAATCCCGACGATGGCGGTCATCCGCATATGTTCGCCGCGCTGGAATGCAATCACGGATCCAAACATGGCGAGCCAGAGGAAGAGGATGCCGGCAAGTTCGTCCGACCAGACGATCGGCGAACGGAACACGTATCTGGCTACGATGCCAGCGGATAGAACCGCAATCTCGGCCAGCACGAGTAACGCCGCCGGTACTGCGACGACGTGGCCGAGCACCGTATTCGCTTTCACTGTCCAACTGCGCGAGGCTGCTTGAGACTTGCCGGCCGCCATACTGGCATCGAGGTGCGGCGTATGGCTCATGTCGGTCATGATAGCTGTCCCGCGGCTTTTTCGAGTTGGGACCATGCCTCCTCGCCAAACTTGCCCTTCCAGTCAGCGTAGAAGCTGGTTTTGGACAAGGCCTGGCGGAAGGCGGCGCGATCGACTTCGATGAACTTGAGACCCTTGGCGGAGAGATCGCTTCGCAAGGATTGGCTGAGCTTTGCGATATCAGCCCGCTGATCGACCGCCGAGCGGTCGAGCTCGCGCGTCACGATCTCCTGCATGTCCTTGGGCAGGCGCTCGAAGGCGCGCTTGTTGCCGAGGATCCAGTAACCATCCCAGACGTGCCCGGTCAGGCTGCACGTGTTCTGCACTTCATAAAGTCGTGCGGTCGCGATGATCGGCAGCGGGTTCTCCTGCCCGTCGACCACCTTCGTCTGCAACGCGGAATAGACCTCGTTGAAATTGATTGGCGTCGGTCCGGCTCCGAGCGCCTTGAAGAGCGAGGTCAGCAGCGGGGCGGGCGGAACGCGGATCTGGAAATTCTTCAGATCGTCCGGCGTCCGCACCTCTCGACCGGACGAAGTCACCTGACGGAAGCCGTTATCCCAGGCCTTCGACACCGCCATGATCGGCGTCTTGGCAATCTGCGCCCGGATATAGGTGCCGAGGTCGCCGTCCATGGCCTTCCATACGCTGTCGTAGTCGGCAAATGCGAAGCCGGTGTTCACGATGCCCGCGCTCGGCACCAGGGTGGCAAGGATCGAGGACGATTGGTTGAAGAACTCGACGCCGCCACTGCGAACCTGGGTCATGAGCTCGGTATCGGAGCCGAGCTGGTTGGCCGGAAACAGCCTGATCTCAAGCCGGCCGCTGGTCGCTTCTTGAATACGACTGATCGCCTCCTGCGCTCGGATGTTCACCGGATGCGTCGGATCCTGTCCGGTTGCGAACTTGTAGACGAATTCGGCGGCGGAGGCCCGGCGGGTGAGAATCCCGCAGAGAGGCACGGCAGCGGCCGCTATCAACATCGAACGACGGCTGATACTTCCGGATTTCGATACAGTCATGTTGTCCTCCTGATCCTGCACTGACCTTGCTGCCTGCTGCATCAGCGTCTGCTGGCATGCAGTTTTTCAGGCTGATTTGGTTGCCGGCTCTCGACGCCGGCACTTGGGTGAGGGCCATCGCTCGCCGTCGCAACATGCGACGGGCGTAGCTCCTCACCAGGGTTTGGCTCGATTGACGCTTAGCGCCGGTTAGCTAAAGCCACTGCTTGATCTGTCTTGCGACCTCTGCGGTTGAAATCCCGTAGCGGTCGTGCAGCGTCGGAAGTGCACCGGCGTCAAGGAATTCGTCCGGCAATGCGATCTGTCGGAATGGCGGATGGACCCCTGAACGCATCAGAAGCGCGGCGACGGCCTCGCCGAGACCACCAATCGTCGTGTGATTCTCGGCTACGACGACAAGACGTCCGGGCTTGCCGGCTTCGCGCACAATCGTCTCGGCGTCGAGCGGCTTGATGGTTGGAACGTGCAGCACCGCAGCATCGACGCTGTCGTCCTTCAAGGTTTGCACGGCTTCGAGCGCGCGCATGGTCATGATGCCGGACGAGATGATCAGGGCGTCCCTCCCATCACGGATAAGCTTGGCCTTGCCGAGCTCGAACCTGTAATCATAATCGTCCAGCACCACAGGCACCTGCCCGCGCAGCAGGCGCATATAGACCGGTCCGTGATGCGCCGCGATGGCAGGCACCAGCTGCTCAATTTCGTGAGCATCGCAGGGATCGATGACCGTCATGTTCGGCATGGCGCGAAACAGCGCAAGGTCCTCCGCGGCCTGATGGCTCGGACCATAGCCGGAGGTCAACCCCGGCAACGCGCAGACGATCTTCACGTTGCGGTCTTCTTCCGCGATCGTCTGGTGAATGAAATCGTAAGCCCGCCGGGATGCGAATACGGCGTAAGTCGTCGCAAACGGCATGAAACCTTCGGCGGCCAGCCCCGAAGCGGCGCCGTACAGAAGCTGCTCTGCCATGCCCATCTGATAATAGCGGTCCGGAAACTCCTTCGCGAAGATGTGCATGTCGGTGTATTTGCCGAGATCGGCCGTCATGCCGACGACCTCCGGGCGGCGACGGGCGAGTTCAACAAGCGCGTGTCCAAAGGGCGCCGGCTTCGTCTTCTGCCCCTCGGCCGCGATCGAGGCGATCATGGCCGAGGTGGTCAGGCGCGGCTTGCCGGGTTGCGGTGCTGATCTCACGGTCTTCATGCCTGCCTCCCGGCTTCGAGCGCCGCAAGCGCGAGCTGCCACTCGTGCTGCTCCACGCGGATGAAATGGCTCTTCTCGCGCTGCTCCAGGAAGGGAACGCCCTTCCCCATCAGCGTGTCGGCCACGATCATCCGCGGCTTGGGCCCGGGGTTGGACTTGGCTGCGTCAAACGCCGCAACCACGGCATCGAGATTGTTGCCGTCGACACGTTGCACGAACCAGCCGAAGGCCTGGAGCTTCTCGACCAGAGGCTCGAACGCCATGACCTGCGTGGAAGGACCGTCGGCCTGCTGATTGTTGACATCCACGATGCCGATCAAATTGTCGAGCTTGTAATGACCTGCCGACTGAATCGCCTCCCAGACGGAGCCCTCGTCGAGCTCACCATCGGAGAACAAGGTATACACCCGTGCCTCGGATTTCTTGCGCTTGAGCCCGAGGCCCATGCCGACGGCGATGCTGAGTCCAAGTCCGAGCGAGCCGCCCGACATTTCCATTCCGGGCGTGTAGGACGCCATGCCTGACATTGGCAGGCGGCTTTCGTCGCTGCCATAGGTTTCGAGCTCTTCTTCGGGGACGATGCCAGCCTCGATCAAAGCTGCGTAGAGCGCGATGGCGTAGTGCCCGTTTGAGAGCAGGAAGCGGTCGCGCTCCTCCCAGGATGGATCTTCGGGCCGGTAGCGCATAGCGTGGAAATAGGCCACGGCGAGGACGTCGGAGATGTCCAGCGCCTGCGCGATATAGCCTTGGCCTTGAACTTCACCCATGCGCAGTGCATTGCGGCGAATGTTGTAGGCCCGGTCCGCGAGGGTAGGCGTATTGGTCATCGTCTTGGTAGAGGTTTCCATTGATCTGGACCTTGTCTGCCGCGTCAGTGGATGAGCATGCCGCCGTTGACGTCGATCACGGCACCCGTGACATAGGCGGAGAGATCAGAAGCCAGGAAGGTGTAGATGCCGGCGACGTCTTCTGCCATGCCGAGACGATTGAGCGGAATGCCTTCCAGGATTTTCGCCCTCATCTCATCGGTCAGCTTGCCTGACGTGATGTCGGTGCCGATCAGGCCGGGCGTAACGCAGTTGACACGAATGCCATCCGGGCCGAACTCCCGGGCCATCGCCTTAGCGAGACCAAGAACGCCGGCCTTGGCGGCAGAGTAGTGCGGGCCGCCGAAAATTCCGCCGCCGCGCTGGGCGGATACCGACGACATGCATGCGATCGACCCGGACTTCCGGGCGCGCATGTGTGGAATCACCGCTTGGGAGAGAAACAGGATGCCCTTGAGATTGACGTCCTGAATGCGATCCCAATCGGCCGGCGAGATGTCTAGGAACTTGACCGGCTGGGTGATGCCAGCATTGTTGATCAGGATGTTGATGCCCCCAAACGCTTCGACCACGCGGGCGACTGCCTGTTCGCAGGACGATTTGTCGGCGACGTCGCACCGAAGTCCGACGTGGGACTTTCCAAGCGAAGCCGCAGCATCCGCGGCAGCGCCGGCGTCAATATCCAGAATGGCGACCCGAGCGCCCTCGGTGGCGAACCGCCGTGCGGTGGCAAGCCCGATTCCGCGCGGCGAGGCCGCGCCCGAAATGATAGCCGTCTTACCGCTGAGCAGCATCAGTTCCTCCCGCAAACTTGTTCGTTCTTGGGATCAGGAATGACCCGCCGAGGTCCAATGGACAAGCGCACAGTTGTCATGGATCGATGAATCTGGTTCACTTGTCATATGCTGTCGAACGTTCCCATATCTGCAATTCGTGCCTTTGAAGCTGCGGCCCGCACGGGATCGTTCCGCGATGCGGCGAATGAGCTTCACCTGACGCCGAGCGCCGTCAGTCACGCCATTCGCAAATTGGAGGGCACGCTTCGGACCGTTCTGTTCGAGCGCAGCGCGCGGTCGGTACGCCTCACGCCGGCGGGCGAGAACCTGATGCGTCACACTGGAGCGGCCTTCGATCAGCTCCGCCGCGGCCTCGAGGAAGTCGCCGCGCGCGGACCGCAATTGGTGCGCGTCCACTCCGCGCCGAGCTTTGCGGCGCAATGGCTGGCGCCACGGCTTGCCCAGTTTCTCGCTGCTTATCCGAAGATCGAGGTTCGGCTGGCCGCAAGCACGGACTATGCACGCTTTAGCAATGATGATTTCGATATCGATATCGTCTACGGTCCGCCGCGCGCTGAGGGCGTCGAGGTCATCCCTCTCAAGGAAGAGACGGTCACACCTCTTTGCTCCCCCACGCTCGCAAAATCGATAGAGACTCCCGCCGATCTGCTCGATCAGACGCTCATCCGCTCCGACGTGAAGCGGGTTCAGTGGCATCAATGGTTCACCGCTAACGGATTGGAGGCCCCCGCGATCCACGGCATGAGGTTCGACCGTAGCTTTCTCGCGATTGCGACGGCCGCGGAGGGATTGGGCGTGGCATTAGAATCAACCCTTCTGGCCGAACGCGAGCTGGCGAGCGGACGATTGGTTGCTCCATTGATGGGACACGCAAATGATATCCGCTACGTCGGTCACCGCTTGATCTACCCACGCTCCAGTCGACAAAGGTCGGCGGTACGAGCTTTTGCAGATTGGATCGTGGCGCAACTCGGCGGCGAAACCAGCAGCGATCTTTGATGCAGGTGATCTCTCTCATGGATGCGCGGTCTTTACCCCGTCGTAGCTTCGGTCACGACGGCCCGATCACGCATGCACCACCATCGACGCGGATCTGGGTACCCGTCACGAAACTCGCAGCTGGCGATGCGAGAAAAAGCGCGATGCCTGCGATTTCGTTGGTTTCGGCGACGCGCCGTAACAGCGAATTACGGGCAAATAACGCCTGCACAGCCTCGCTCTGCATTGCACCATCACCGATGTTCGTGAGGAAATTGGCGGGCGCGATCGCATTGACCAGAATTCCGTGAGGCGCGAGCTCGCTCGCAACCTGCCTGACCATGTGGGCGACACCGGCTTTGCTCGCATGGTAGGCGGTCGAGACGAAGGACGCGTTCACGATGGCCGCTGCCGACGTGGTCGCAATGATCCGTCCGCCCTTGCCACGCGCCTTCATGATACGAGCCGCGGCGGCAAATGTGTTGCGAGCACCAGTGAGATTGACCGCCACCACTTGGTTCCATTCGGCGTCGGGACTTCCGTCGATGGTCCCGGTGGGATTCTCGTTTCCCGCTCCCTCTCCAAAACCGGGACCGCCCCCGATTCCGGCATTGGCGAACACGACATCGATGCCGTTCCGGCTTCGGTCGATTGCATCGAACACGCGCTCGACCGCCGCGCGATCGGTGACATCGAGTCTTTCGGCAGTCACGTCGCCTCCTACTTGCGGAGACGCCTTTTCCAGCGCGTCAGAATCGATGTCCGCTATCGTGACGCGCGCACCGTTCTCCGCAAGCGTCCGTGCAATGGCGAGACCAATGCCGGAAGCCCCGCCTGTCACCACAATCGATCGTCCGGTCACATCGAATAAGTCATGCAGTTTCATCGTGCCTGTCCTCGCAGAGTCCTGATTGCAGAAATTTACCTATCCCAGCAGCTCCGCGAACGCGCGGACCTGCCGTTCGCCTGTCCAGGATTCCGCTGCCTGCCGCAACGCGCCGGACAGCTTCTTCATCGCTTCATTGTCTTCGATCAGCTCGATGAATCCCACGCCAGCCATTCCGCCCTCGACGAACAGGACGTTCCCGCCGCCCGGTGCCTCCGCCTGAAATATGGCGGAACGGCCTGCTGCTTCGTAGGCCGAGGCCAGTTGCTTCACGTCGCGCCGGAACAGTCCTACATGGTGAAAGCCATATCCGCTCCGCGTCCTTGCCTCCTTGTATACGGAAGGGTTGTCGTCGAGTGTCTGGATGAGCTCGATCATCGTCGTGCCGGAAAGCGCTACCGCGATAGCGAACTCCGCGTCTGCCGGGCGGCCGCGGTAGGTCGCGCTCTCGCGCCCGATCCGTTCGATGACGAACCACGGTCCGATCCTTGTCTCCTCCGCCCACCAATCGATGGCTGCGCGCAGATCAGGGACGGAAAATGCAATCCGGGTGATCTCCCCTCCGACTTCCCCACCTGACCTTTCCGAATCCTTCGTCGTGTTCATCGGCTCTCCTGACATCCCTTGAAATTGTGCCGGCCGCCCGCTGCCGACACAATGCACATGATGCAAATCCCGCCGCGCCGCCGGCACGTCGATCCCGTTGCCGGAGCGCGCAGCTGGAGAAGAAGCAGGCCGGTCCCCTCGCCCTGAAACCACGCGCTGCCATGGATTAGCTATCTGCCCCGCTAAGATACGCGCGGTGCAGGATCGACGGATCCTCCTCGAGCTGCCTTGGAACACCCTCGAATACGACACTGCCCCGCACCAGGATGCTCGCCCTTGTCGAGATCGACAGGGCCAGCGATGTGAACTGTTCGATCAGTAGAATACCCACGCCCCTGGAGGCGACCTCCTTCAGGGTCTGCGCGAGACGGTGGGCGATCGCAGGCGCTAAACCCAGCGAGAGCTCATCTACGAGCAGGAAGGACGGACGGGATATCAGCGCCTGGGCGATGATAACCATCTGCTTCTGGCCACCCGACAAGTGCGCCCCTAATGCTTGCAGGCGCGTCTCGAGCTCGGGAAACAACTGCAACGCCGCTTCGATCTCGCGATCACGCACCTTTCGCGGCAAGTGCGCTCCGGCGACCCTGAAATGATCCAGCACCGACAACTCGCGGAACGTCTGATGGCCCTCCGGCGCAACGGCGATCCCTGACCTTCGGCGACGCTCCGCCGACCATCGTCCGACTTCCTTTTCGCAGAGCCTGATCGAACCTCGCTCATGAGCGAGCACTCCGGCAAGACTCATCACGAGCGTGGACTTTCCGGCACCATTCGCTCCGAGCAGAGCCAGGATTTCGCCCTCTGCCAATTTGAGGGACACGCCATGCAGGGTCCGGATGCCCGAACGTGAGACCACGAGGTCTTCGACAATCAGAGCTGCGCTCATGAAGCTCGCGCCTCGCCCAGATACGCCTTCAAAACCACGGGATCCCGCAGCACATTCGCCGTGTTTCCGAAGGCAATCCTCGACCCGAAATCGAGCACCAGGGTCTCGTTGCAGATCGCCGCGATCAGATCCGCATCGTGATCTATCAGGACGACACGCGCTCCAATTTGCCTTGGAATGGCGGCGATGACTTCACGCAGCTTGATCGCCTCGAGTTCGCTCAAGCCAGCGCCCGGTTCATCGAATAGAATCAGCTTCGGCGAGCCAATCAAGGTCTTGGCGATCTCTGTCATTCGGCGCGAGAAGTAGTCCAGCTTTCCGCCCCTGATGGAAGCCTGGCGCGACAGTCCGGTGAATTCCATCGCCATATCTACGGCCTTCCGCGCGTCGGAGCGCGACCCGCAGAGATTGTCGGCGACCGCGGCGATATTCTCCTCCAGCGTGAGGTCTTCCGCGACCAGCTCCTGCTGAAACGACCTTCGCAAGCCCGCAAAAACGCGCGCGCGTGGAGACTTTGACGAGAGATCGACGCCATCGAGATGGACGCCGCCCACACTCGGCGTCAAAAAGCCGGAGATGACGTTGAGCAACGTCGTCTTCCCGGCGCCATTGGGCCCGATAAGTCCGGTCACGGGAGCATTAACGTCGGCGTTGAGGCAGTTTAGCGCAACGATAGCCCCGAATTTCACGGTGAGGTCGCCGATCCGCATCACGACATGCCTCCTTCGCCGAGAATGCGCCGCCTGACCCAGGCATGCAGTTTGACCAGATCGCCAGCCACGCCATCGGTGCCCGCGGTGAGTGCCTGCAGCAGCAAAAGTCCCAGAAGGACCTGGGCGAGAAATCCATTCAATCCCAGCTTCGCAAGCGCCACCGATGGCACCTTCAGCAGAAATCCGCCGGCTATCGCCCCGATCGGGTTTGCCGCACCCGCAATGACGGCGATTGCGAACAGCATCAGCGAGCTGACCGCCGTGAACGAAGGTCCCTCCAGCGTTCCGGCGAGTCCGGCGAGTAGAGCCCCCGAGATGCCGGCAAAGACGCCTGCCAGCCCAAAGGCCCAGACCTTTGTCAGGAGGATATCTGCGCCGGCCATCGCCGCCATACGCTCGTCGCGCCGAATGAGCGCCCACGCGCGCGCCGGTCGATTCCGCTGATGCCATTCGACTGCCGCGAGCACGAACCCCAGCACCACGCTCACATAGATGAAATACGCGTGGTCCGACGTCGCGATCGCCGGACGATGCATCGAGAGACGAACGCTGGCGTCAGTTACCTTGGCGAAGAAGCCAGGACCGCCTTCGGGAAACCCGACGGCAACGATGACCACCTGGAAGGCTCCCGCCATCATCAGGGTCACGAGCGCAAGGTACACGCCACGCAACCGCAAGGCCGGCAGCCCCCACAGAATTCCCAGCATCGCCACGACCACGCCGCTGCAAATCATGGACAACTCAAATGGCCAGGCAAACGCCTGATCAAGCCGCATTGCGACCCACCCCCCGACGCCAACCAGCGCATACTGATTGAGTGCAATCATGCCGAGCCGTCCGTAGAGCAGCCCAACTCCAGCGATCGCTATCGCTGCGATCATCGACGAGGTGATGAGATCGAGCCAAAGGTTGTTGGCAAGAACAAGTGTCCCGGTCGCCAGCAGGATCAGCAGCGGGAGGTATGGCGCAATGACGAGACGGCCACGGGTCGACGCGCGAGACTCGTCAGTCGTCGACAGCTTCATCTCCTCGAGGTTACTCATGCGCCCGCGTTCCCCTGCCCAGCACTTGTGAGCCTGCAATGAAGAGGAGCGCAACGACATAGGGGAGCGCCGTCCGAAAGGGCGCGATGTTCGTGTTCACGGCGAGACCTGCCTCGCTCACCCCGAGCAGCAGCCCAGCCAGCAAGGTGCGAGGGAGCGACTTGAGCCCGCCAAACAGCGCAGTGGCCACGGCGGGAATGACGAGAAAGGTCAAGAAGCTGGGCTGCAGCCGGACAAGGTTGGCGAGAAATATTCCAGAAATGCCGGCCAGAATTCCTGAGATCGCCCATGCCGTAGTATCGGCGAGAAAGACCGGAACTCCTGACAGGACGCTGACCTGGCGACTGTCTGCCAGCGCCCGCATCCACAATCCAACGGGCGTCGCTACCATCAAAACCGATATCGACGCGGTCGCAAGAACCGCGGCCAGCAAGGCATACAGTCGGGTGTAGGTGACACGGACCCCCGCTATCACCAGGTACAATCGGTCGCTCGGCAGTTCAAACCGCCTTGGAATTTCACCCCACCAGAAGTTAACCAGACCGAGAACGACCAGGGCGAATCCCAGGGTCCCGATGGCGCGCACCGATGGATCGCGATGACTGAGCCGCGGCGCAACGGTTATGCCGTAAGCGACAGAACATGCCGTCGCGACCACGATTGACGCCGACCAACCCAGGAGCGGCGACCATCCGGTCTGGATGAGCTGCCACGCCGTCATCGCGCCCAATGCCGCCAGGGCACCGAAGGCAAAATTGACCACACCGGCGGCCCTGTAGAGCACAACGACACCGAGGCCTGACAAGGCGTAGACTGCGCCTTGCCCGAGACCAGCGACGAGAAATGGCAGCAGCGCCATCTTCCACCTCAGCCGTTATCAATGTTCGTCGACAAACAGTGTCTCTTTGCAGTCTTGCGCGACCTTCCATTCCTTCCCGGTGTTGACCAGGAACCAAAAACCCCGAACGTCCGCATGCCCCGCGGCTTTCGGATTCCTCACCATGAACGGAGTACAAAGCATCTGATCGGCGGCTCCGCTGGTTTGGAGCAATTCCCTGGCGAGGGAGGTGCGATCGATGGATTTCGGATCGAGCTTGCGAAGCGCCTCGGTCACGATCTTGGCTGAAAGATAGCCGGCCTGGGAGAACGTATCGCGCGGCACGCTAGTGTCCGTATACTTGTCCATCACGGCCTTCCAGGTCTTCGTATCGGCGTTTTCCGCGTCGGTCGGCCCGAGCTCCAATCCAACGGGGAAGCGGCCTGCCCAATACGGACCCAGCGCTTCCGGGATTTCGGGACTGTAGGATGCCGTGTCGCCGACGAATTTCATCGTCTTGGCCAGATCCTGCTGTTCGGCCGCATTGAGCACGGCGACAGCCAGGTTCTTGGGCATCGCAAAGAGAACCGCGTCGGCCTTGGTTTGCGCGAGCTGCAGAACGAACGACGTCGGATCTGCCGTCTGCGGATCGAAGGGCACGGAGATCACCTTCACGCCATTCGCCTTGCCCCACTCGGTGGCTCCGGACTCCACCCAATCATACCCCGGCACACGCATCAGCGAGAGCGCGATTAATTTCGCGCCGAGCTCATTCTTTGCGTAACTTGCAAGTGCGACCAATCCACGGCGCGGACCGCCATTGACCGACAGAATGTTCGGGTTGGTGAAGCACTCGCGTTGCGCGCTCATGCCGACCGAAACGACGCCCGCGTCCTTCAGCAGGTCGCCATATGCGGCACAACCCACCAGCGAAAAGCCGCCGGCGAAGGCCAGCACCTTCTTGTCGTTGATCAGGCCTGTGGCTTCCCGACGCGAGACCTCCGGCGACCACTGATCGTCCTCGGCGATATATTCGATAGGCCGCCCGGCGATTCCGCCGTGATCGTTGACACATGCAAAATAGGCCGCCGCGCCCCGCGTCGCGGCGCTGAAATCCGTCGGACCGGTCTTTCCGGCAATGCCGCCGAGCCGGATCGGCTCGCCGGTGGCTTTGCCGATCGAAGAACCGCAAAGCGGCTCCGCGATCGCACCGGTTGCAGCAAACACAGAAACTGTTGGCACCAGCAACAGGCGCATCAAGGTTCGGTAATTCATAGCAGTTCCCTCCGTGAGACGAGAAATTGTCGCTTTTCGCGAGCTTGATTGGATTTGAGTGAACTTACGACGGGCGAGCCGCGCGCCCGCCAAGGCGGCTCACCTAGTATGAGACCGCAGACGTGGCGCCCCCGCTCCTCCCGGATTGAATGAAATCGCCGATCACATCGATGCAGGAAGGGTCCTCCTGCATGGCGAAGTGTCCGACGCCGGGCACGATGAATACCTGCGCGTTCGGAATCGACTTCGCCCAGAGCTCGGCTTGTCCGGGCAGCACCAGCCGGTCCTTGTCGCCCCACACGATCAGTGTTTCGTTCGGAATGCGTCGCAGCCACCTGATGAGATTGGGGTGGCCCGGACCGCAGGCCTTCAAGATGTTCGTCAGCGCCGCGCCTTCCTTGTTCCTCGCTGCCTCGAATTCTTGCGGCGACGGAGCGAGCGCGCCTCCAGGGAAATATTGCGCGGCGATTTCGACACGATGGGCGAGATATCCCGGGAATTCCTCCGGCGGAATTGCCCGGGGATCCGGGCCCTGATGGTCCGGGTGGTTGAGGCCGGCAGGCGCGTTCAGCACCAGACGGCCGAAGCGCTCGCCAGCAAAGGCGGCCAGCTCGGCGGCCATCCAGCCTCCCATCGAGTGCCCGACCAGATGGGGCCGTTCTAAACCCAACGCATCGACCAGGTGCAGATTGTGGATGACGAGGTCCTGCATTCCACAGACATGCGGCGCGGTCCCGCTGTCTCCGAACCCAGGGTGGAACGGCAGGAAGATACGGAAATGCGCCGCCAGCGCACGCGCCCATTCCTGCCCCTCTATCGTAGCCGCGCCGTGGAGCGCGAACACAGGATCGCCCTCTCCGATGACTCGCACGACGGTTCTCACGCCGTCGATATCCAGAGTGATGGTCTCGAACTTCACGCCCCTCTCCTTTGCTCAATTGCGGTCTTCGCAGGAGAGCCACGCCGATGCATTGCCATCATTTGGCGTCTTCCATCACGGAGCTGCGCGCACTGGGAATCGATCGGTGACGCGCCTGTATGAACCCGACAACCTGACGTCCGACAGTTTCGAGCTGACCTCTGATCGCCGGATCGGTGCAGTTTCCCTCGCCGTCGAACAGCGGGACCGACGTGTTCAACATCGCGCCGAAAGGCGTCGGCCATCCCCTCAGTGAATGAGCGATCGTCCTGAGCACCGACAGGGTCTGACCAGCCGCCTGCCACCCGCCGGCACATGCGATGCAGCCCACGGCGATGCCGTCGAGATAAACGCGCGCGTCCGTGCGCAATTCCTCGGCATAGTCCAGCGCATTCTTGAGCAGGCCCGAGATCGAGCCGTGATAGGCCGGTGACGAGATGATGATGCCGCGGCAATCGCGAAGCGCCGCTAGAAGAGGGGAGGCCTGTTCGGACGGCCTCTCGCCAGGCATATACATCGGAAGAAGCAGCTCCGCACCGGAGAAAAGCAGCGTCCTTGCTCCTTCAGCTTCAGCGGCCTTCAGGCTGATGGCCAGAGCTCGCTCGGACGAAGACCCCCTGCGCGGGGTTCCTCCCAGACCAAGAATCAGCGGCTTCTTCTGGATCACGTTCCTCTCCGACCGGCAATTGCGCCGCTTGGCAAAATGGTTGCGACTTCATCGCCGGAAGACACGCTCAGCCGATGTTTGCCCGTCGCAGCTTGGGAATGACTTCTTCGCCGAAGAGGATAACGTTTTCATCGCGCCGGTCCGCCAGGCTCCGCCCCAGCATGGCAAGGAAGTGACCCGCTCCGCACCTGCGGCACTGATCGACGATCTGCTCAGCAACTTCATCCGGGCTTCCCGCGATGAATTCGTCAGCGTGCAGCGAAAAGCCGGAGCCTGCCTTCGGGGCATCGAGCAGGGCGGATTCCCGTGAGGCGACGCGGGGATCCGCGGCAATGACCTTCATTGTGGCAGCCTTGGCGGACTCAGCTTCGACCCGCGCTTCGGCCGAGTTGCGCGACACGGATACGTGGCGTCGTATTCCGAGCTGATCAGGGCCGGCCGAGACACCCAGCCGGGCAGCTTCATCGCGATAGGCGTCGAAAATCTCGGTGAAACGCCCGACCGATTCGAATCCGCTACAGATCTTGGACCGCCTTTGCGCCGACTTTCGCGCCGATGCCGTGCTCACCACGGTGGTCCACTTCGGCGGCGACGGCTGCACGAACGCGTTCGGCATCAAGGTGAGATTTTCGAACTGCCAGTGCTTCCCCTTGTGATTGATGACCGGATTCAGCAACGCGGCATCGAGGATTTCCAGGATCTCGTTGAAGCGCTCACGGGCCTCATCGCCGCTCAGGCCAATTCGCACGAGCTCCTGCGGAACACCCGCCGCCATGCCGATTTCAAGCCGGCCGTTTGTCAGGTGGTCCAGCATTATCAGCTCTTCAACGATGCGCCACGGCTCGTAGAAGGGCGCGACCATCCCCATCGTTCCCAGCCGGAGCCGGGTTGTATGACGAGCGATCGAGGCCAGCAGGAGATTCGGCGAAGGACTGTAGGACAGACCGAAATGGTGCTCGCTGAAGAAGATTCCTTCGAAGCCCAGCCTCTCCAACTGCAGCCAGGTCCTGAAACCCTCGTCAAAGACCGCGGACACGGTAGCGGGCGAGCGAACCGCAGGATCTAGGTCAGGGACCTGCATAAACTCGAAAATCCAGGGCTTGATCAAAACGCTTCTCCCCATGACGCTTGCTTTTGATTTCAACTCTTGGCTGACGTTTACACAGCCCGTCGAATACGTAAAATTGATTGTACCAATCTGTAATATTCACAAAATGGAAGTATGCCGATGCGGTTCGAAGGACTCGATCTGAATCTCTTGGTTGCTCTCGATGCAATTCTCGACGAGCGCAGCGTCAAAGGGGCCAGCCAGCGGTTGCACCTGAGCCAGCCGGCGATGAGCTCGGCGGTCAATAGATTGCGGCGCTACTTCAATGACGAGATCTATACGGTCTCGCAGCGCAAGCTGGTCCCCACTCCTCTCGCGCAATCCCTTGAAGGTCCAACCCGCGATATACTGCTGCGAATCCGCGCCAACCTGATCTCCACGCCGAAATTCGAGCCACAGCATTCCAAACGGCGCTTTCGGATGGTTGTTTCTGATTATGCGACAACGGTGTTGATGACGAGCGTGATGAGGCGCGTCTACGAGGCGGCACCGCATATTTCGATGGAGTTCCTACCGTTCAACGACCGGATTGGTGATCAGCTCCAGCGCGGCGACGTGGATCTGGTCATCCTCCCCGACACGATCCTGGTCGACGGCCATCCTCATCAGTCGTTGTTTGGAGATGAGTTTTGCTGTGTCGCATGGAGCGGCAATCGCAAGATCGGACGGTCGGTATCACTCAGCCGCTATCTCGAGCTTGGACACGTTACGGCACAATTCGGCCCCAGCCCGGGTTCGATTTCATTCGAAGAGGAGGCTCTGGAAAAACTAGGTTACAAACGTCGTGTGGAATTGATTGCGCCGAATTTCACGACGATGGCGATCATGTTGATCGGCACCGATCGTATCGCGACGATGCACTCTAGACTGGCTACCGTATTGACCCGGCACTTTCCGTTGAAGATTTTGCGTCCGCCAATTCGGATCTCCGGATTTCGAGAGTGCCTCCAATGGCCGGCATTATTTCATCTGGACCCTGCGCTTGCATGGTTGCGACAGATCATCACAGAGATCAGTTCGGAGATCGACCGAGCCCCTGCGAACAAAATGGGATTTGAATGAGCCTCGTCAAATGCTACCACCAGGGACGCGGACGCGATAAATCCGTTCAGCAATTCCGGTGTAGCGAGAATATGAGCGGTCAGCCGAAACCTTGAGGAGCCGATCTTCTGTGCCAGCAACGTTTTGGACCGGCCTGGTATGGAGCGAGGTCACACCTAGTCTTCACGAATTTGGCACGGGACGCCGCCGGGTCCCCGAGCTTGGTTTGCGGTTAACCTGACGCAGCAATGACAGGGCGGCTGCCGCGAGGCTCTCTGCATTCTAGCCGAATGAACGCCAAAGGGCGTCCATATCTCCAGCGATCGACCTGTGATCGCCGGCCAGCGCGACGTACCCGTCAGGCCGCGCCAGCAACAGTTTCCCTTGATAATCTGACAACGTGCGTTTGACATCCTCTCCGACAATCCGCGCAACTTCAATTTCCGTTTTCGCTCCCGCCTCGCTGCCATCCAGGCTAATGGCGATCTCTCGCCAGCGGTGCTGCCGGGCCAGAGGATGAATCATCAACGTGCGCAGCCACTGCACATCGACGCCAATGCCGACCAGTACGAACTTGCTCCTTGAAATCTCGTCGATGGATCGGGGCGTTCCGTCGCTCAAAGTCAATGTGGCGCGAGGAAATATTCGGCCCACAAGAGTCGCATTGCGCTTGCCGTGACGAACCAGATAGCCATTCTCCAGCCGTTCTCTCCGAAAAGGGAGATGCTTCGGCCCCCAAGGGAGTCCCACTCGACGATCAGTCTGTCGTAGACAGCACTAGCGGAAACTCCACACCGCGCAGTTCAAACGTGCCAAGCTGCCTGAAATCTGAACGGCAGCGCCTTGCAAACAAATCTGACAAGAGGAGATGAACGCCCAGTTGCCCGCAGAGGCCTTCTATACGCGATACTTCGTTCACAGCCCGCCCAATAGTTGTGAAATCCAGCCGCCGCGACGTCCCGACGTTGCCGTAGACCACCTCTCCAAAATGCAGCGCGATATCCAGGGGAAGTTGGGGCTCGCCCGAGTCCTTTCGGCGAGCATTCACGTTATCATTGCGTCGGATAGCCTCTCGCGCCACCCGGAGTGCCGCTTCGCATGCAGCGCATGGCTCCCCAGCGCTCGCTTCGGCCGGAAAAACCGCAAGCAAACCATCCCCTAGAAATTTGAGAATTTCGCCGTTGTTCTCGATCACCGGATCGCCGATCGCTTCGAAATGTTCATTCAGCCATCGCACGACATCCATCGGATCTTCGCGATCTGTCAATCTGGTAAAGCCTGACAAGTCTGCGAGCAGTATCGCCGCAGAGATGATCCTCCCTTGCCCACGGACAATCTCTCCGGCCATCACCCTCGCGCCACTCATGCTACCGAGATAGCTGTCGAGCATCTGGCCGGCCGTCAAAAATAGAACGAGGCGGTAGATCGCAAGACCGAGCACAGGAACCAGTCTACGAAAACTTGTCAGATCGGCTTCCTCAAAGCCTCCCGTACGATCAGTCGCGATTGAAATCGCAGCTCCGGTTATAGACGTCCCCGGAGAGAACTCGACCAGAAACATGGCGTAGTCAGTACCGCCTTCGAAGCAAAGATCTCGCAAACTCGGGTGAACGTCGCATCCTTCGCCCTTCGCAAGTTTCCAGCGTCCAAACTTGGCTGCTTTTGACTGCAGCGCGAAAATCGGGCTCTGCTGAAACCATTCATCAGTCTCAGCGCCGTGAGGAGCCGTTTCGAGTTCGATCGCGCTGTCTCGTCGCCAATGGAGCGTCGCGCCACGAAATTGCGGGTCGAGCGTCGGAATTGCGACACTGACGCGCCACAAGGGGACGTCACCACGAACGAATGTACTGCAGACACCGTCGAGTAAGTCTTCTGCTGAGTCGCTCGTCGTCGCGTGCTGAACTATCCAACCCGGAAGGTCGACGATCTGATCCGGAGTAGCAGGCTTCATCAAAACCCCTTATGGATTGAACCGGCCTCGGAGCGTAGCGGGCCATTGTGCCTACATTGCAGCGCTCAAAGACGCGAGCTTGGCTGAGGCTCTTCATGCCCGACGGGTCTACTGCATCCGGCGCTACCAGGAGACACCAATCCCGAAACGGAACTATCGTTTATGTTCGAGTTTGCAAGGTTGCCACCAGTCACGGCGCGGCGAAGGAAGCTTTCTGGCGGCCCCTTAGCCGGAACACCCATATCTTGTTTTCGGATCGCTGTGCGATCTTCGTTCCGTGCAACCTCGGACGAGGTGCACGTCTCTCCGCCTTTCTCGCTTGACCACTGACTTGCGCGCCGCCCTTCAGCATCCTGAAGGCATAACGCCGCCGAACCGGGACGCTGTATGGGGGCGCCGCGCGCACCCCGCCTGCGTTCCTACCAAGGATGTTGTGGTCTTCCACTTTTTTAGTGGAATCTTTCGAGAGGTGCGAGGACACCGCATCCCATGGAAGAAACAGTTGACGGCAGTTCGATCCTTCTCGGCGAGTAGCTACATCAGGAGGATCATCCTCGTCCGGCGTTACGATAGACCCAGCACTAGCGGACGCTGCAGATGTTTTGCCATCAACTTTGCTGCCTCTGCATAACGCCTCACCTCCAAAATTTCGAGCAAGCGCAAATGTTCGCTTATGTGCCGCCGCATTCCGTCACGATCGGTGAAACTGCGATAGGCAAAGAGGCGCCTGATCGAGTTTACGCGCTTGAGCGCTTCTACAAAAAAGGGATTGCCTGCCCCGCGAATGATCTCTTCATGGAACTCGCAGCCGGAGTGATAGATCTCGCCGATCGTCATCTTTTCAAACTCGCCGTCCAGGACGCGCTGTTGCCGTTCCCGCAACCTCACGATCACCTCCTGCGTTAGCCAATAACCGGGCTGCGCTATCGCTGCCGGCTCAATCACCACGCGGAATGCCATGGCCTGCGCCTGCGCGGCGGGGCTCGATACGGTCGCGGCAAAGCGCCAGCCATAGCCCGGCAGGCGTGCGATCCAGCCCTCGGCCGCGATGCGATCGAGCAGCCGCTGTAACTCGGCCCTGCTCAGATCATAGCGGCGCATCAACTCCGCTTCGGTGACATCGAGCGCCAGCCGGCTCGCGAGCACGTCGCCCGCGATGGTCGCATAGACCTGCTCGCCGCGCGATCCAACGCGCTTTCAACCTTCGGCATGTTGGGATCGCTGCTGCCGGCGAGGAGGCGCCGCGATCCCTTCATGTAATTGCTGATCGCGGCCAGCG
>NZ_JALBGZ010000309.1:0-7109 GCF_023006515.1 Bradyrhizobium sp. PRIMUS42 | reverse complement strand
GCGCGGCAGGATCAGGACCTCGACGGGATCGAGCCCCATGGTCGAGAGCGCGTCGATCTCCTCGCGCATCTTCATCGAGCCGAGCTCGGCGGTGTAGGCGCTTCCCGACCGTCCCGTCGCCTACGAGGTCTCGCAGTTCATGCCGATCGCGCGCGTGCTCGCCGATCCCACCCTATTGGCAGTGCCGGCCTCCGCGCCTTGGAAAACGGCGCAGGATTTCGTCGAGGATGCCAAGAAGCGCCCGGGTCAGATCACCTATGGCTCGTCGGGGCCCTACGGCACGCTGCATGTGGCGATGGAGATGTTCGCAAGCAGTGCCGGCATCAAGCTGCTGCATGTGCCGTTCCGCGGCGCAGGTCCGGCGCTGACCGCGATCCTCGGTGGCACCGTGCAGGCGATCGCCGCCGCACCTGGCACGCTGAAGCCGCAGGTCGACGACGGCAAATTGCGCGTGCTCGGCAATTGCGGCGCGCGGCGCATCGCAAGCTTCCCTGACGTGCCGACCTTCCAGGAACTCGGCTACAAGGATGTCGAGATGTACATCTGGGCCGGGCTGTTCGCACAGAGTTCTCTTCCTGCGCCGGTCGCGACACGTCTGCGCGAGGCGATGGCGCAGGTGATGACGAGTCCCGACGTGCTCAAGGCGTTCGAGACCTCGGGCAGCCTCGTCGCCTATCAGGACGCGCCGGCCTTCGCCGAGTTCGTCGCGTTGGACAGCACGCGGCTGATCGCGGCGGTGAAGAAGATCGGCAAGGTGGAGTAGGTTCCAGCCCCGATTTCACATTTTTTTGTTGGTCCAGAACCGGCTCCCGCCTCATTGATTGATGAGAATTCGCAGGAAATCGAGAAGGACCGGGACATGCGAACAGAGCGGATTGCGCTGGGTATGGCGCTCGCAATCGGCGGCATCGTCGCGCAGGGCGCAGCATTCGCCGAGGAATATCGCGGAACCATGGAACAGCAGATGGCCTGCACACCGGATGTGTGGCGCCTATGCAGTGACCAGATTCCGGACGTAAGTCGCATCACGGCTTGCTTGCAGCAGAACACGCCGCAGCTCTCGAGCGGCTGCCGCGCCGTGTTCCAATCCAACAACCAGATGCCGCCGCAGCAACAGGTTCCGCGCAATCGCGTCGCACCGCCGCCGCGCTATAACAATGCGCTGCCGCCACCGCCCGCGCAGCCCCGGCCTTACGAGGACGACGACTAGGGCATGTCCGGTTCAGTGTCCGAGATGGGACATGGCAGTTCGCCTTTACTAGCCGGCCAGAGCCGGACCTCCGAACTACCGCGGTTCGGCGCGCAGACGGGTTGGCCAACCGACACGGACCAGCGTTTGATCCGGATCAGACATAGCAAATTCGTACATCCCCCACGGCTTGTCTTCAGGCAATTGCTGAAATTCGCGAGCCGCAGCGTCAACATCCTCGAGGTAAAGATACAGCCCAAATGGGTTTCTGCCCGGCACCAGCCATCCCTCCACTGCATCTGTCAAATGTAGGTAACCGCCTTTCCCGTTCGACAGCATGCGATAGGTGTCGGGTTCTCCCCGAGGCGGTCTTTGGCTGTCCGGGCGCGTGAACCCTAGTCGATTGTAGAACTGCTCAGACAGGTCGAGGTCATTGCACGGTAGAATAGCAGCCAAAACACCGGAAGGGATGTTCATTGTGCACTCCAACTTGGCAAGTCGATGCAGCAAACCTTGGCCGTCTGCGTAATACCCGAAATATGTTGTCTTTAAGGATTGCTGGAGCAGGTCCGCCCCAGACTAGGGCCTGTGCTCGCAGACATCGATCCATTCGGCGGCGGTGAGCTCAGCCATCCGTTCCGGCGTGATCCGCACCGCGCTGTGGGTCGAGCCCGCGGCCGGCACCACGACGTCGAACGCCTTCAGCGACACGTCGCAATAGACCGGCAGCGGCGACTTCAGGCCGAACGGGCAGACGCCGCCGACCTCGTGGCCCGTGATCTCGGCGACCTCTTCCAGTCCCAGCATCTTGGGCTTGCCGCCGAACTGTGCCTTGACCTTCTTGTTGTCCATGCGCGAGGTGCCGGCGGCCACGATCAGGATCACGCGCTCGCCGACACGCAACGACAGCGTCTTGGCGATCATCCCGGGCTCGACACCATAGGCTTCGGCGGCCAGCGCCACGGTTGCGGAGCTGATCGGGGATTCGATGACGGAGATGTCGGGGGCTTTCTCGGCGAAGAAGGCACGAACGGATTCCAGGCTCATTCCAGTCAGCTCATTCCAGGCTTGCAGGCGGGTGACGATGCTAAGCGATCCCTGGCAACTCGGAGAGCGAACGGACGCGGTGATCCGGTGCGAAGCCGAGCTCATCCATCTGGGTGCGGATCGCCTTGAACATCGTCAGCGGTGCCACGAGTTCGTTCTCGACGCAAGCCAGCGCCATCGCTTCCGGGCTCACCCGCTCGATCCAGGCGACGTTGAGCCCGAACGACTTTGCGCCCGCCACGTCCCAGGGATTGGAGGACACGAACAACACCTCGTTCGGTGCCGTACCCAGCACCTCGCCGATCAGCTCATAGGCTGCCGGGCTCGGCTTGAAGATCTTCTTGGCATCGACGCTGATGGTCGCATCGAGCAGGCGGTCGAGGCCGGAATTGCGCACGAGCGCATCGAGCATGTCCGGACTGCCATTGGACAGGATGGCGAGCTTTCGCGGCTTCAAGGCCGCAAGCGCGCTTGTCGCGTCCGGATAGAGATCGAGATCTAGATATTTCGCGATGATGCGCTCGAAGGTCTCGCTCTCATAGACAAGCCCGAGCACGCGCAGCGTATAGGTCAGGGAGTCGCGCGTGACCGCGGCGAAATCCTGGTAGCGCTGCATCAGCGAGCGCAACCAGGTGTATTCGAGCTGCTTGATGCGCCAGACCTGCGTGATGATCTCGCCATAGCCCGGAAACGCATCCTCGGTGATCTCAGCGACCGACTGGATGTCGTAGAGCGTTCCATAGGCGTCGAAGACGACGGCTTTGATAGGCAAGGGCTGGTCCTCCGGGGGCGTGGCGGGCAAAGGACTATACTCCGCCCGGCCAAACGGAGCGGTCAGGTTACCGTGCGCCGGTGTTCGAGGCGTCTCTCTGCGCGAAGACCCGGCTGACTTCTGCGACGTGCGCCTCGCCCCAGGAGCACAGCGGGACGAGGGCCTCGGCCAGACTACGGCCCAAGGGTGTGAGGCTGTAGTCCACCCGCGGCGGCACCTCCTTGTAATCAGTCCGCTTCACGAGATCGTCGGCCTCCAGCTCCTTAAGCTGCTGGATCAGCATCTTGTCGCTGACGTCGCGTACGGCGCGCCTGAGCTCGCCGTAGCGGGTCGGGCCGCCCTGAGCGAGGAAGTACAGGATCAACGGTTTCCACTTGCCGGCGATGACCCGCAGGGTCGCATCGAGGCCGCAGGTGAAGCCGGGCAAAGTTGGTGTGCAACTCTGCACAGGTGGCGAAGTCTGCTCTGAAAGATCTTCCGACATTTTTTTGGGCACTTACCAAAAGGTGCATACTTGTCGATAGGTGGGTACGCCGCCAGCTCAGTGCAACCTCAGTGAAGGAGCACATCATGAGCAGACTACAAGGCAAGACGGCGGTGGTGACGGGCGGCGGAACCGGCATCGGATTTGGAGCGGCGAAACGGTTCGTCGACGAAGGCGCGTTCGTCTATCTGTTCGGGCGGCGGCAGGAGCCGCTCGATGCCGCCGTCGCGCAACTGGGTCCCTCGGCACGCGCCATCAGAGGCTCGGTGACTGACATGTCCGACCTCGATCGACTCTACGCAGCGGTGAAGGCCGAACGTGGCGGGCTCGACATCCTGTTCGCCAACGCCGGCACCGGATTGTTTGCCCCGCTCGGCGAGATCACGGTCGAGCACTACGATCACATCTTCGACGTCAATGTGAAGGGACTGGTGTTTTCGGTGCAGAAGGCGCTGCCGCTGATGAAGCAGGGCTCGTCGATCATCCTGACCGGTTCGAGCACGGGGGTGATGGGGACACCGCAGTTCAGCATCTACAGCGCGACCAAGGCTGCGATCCGCAATCTGGCGCGGAGCTGGGCGCTGGACCTGCGCGGCACCGGCATCCGCGTCAATGTGCTGTCACCGGGGCCGATCAAGACGGAATTGGCGCTGGAGATCGTCGGCGAGGAAGCCTTTGATGCGCTCGCAAGCACGACGCCCATCGGGCGTGTGGGCGCCCCGAGCGAGACGGGGGCGGTGGCCGCGTTCCTGGCGTCTGCGGACAGCAGCTTCATGACCGGGGGCGAGGTTTTCGTCGACGGAGGGCTGGCGCAGGTCTGATGCTTTGAGCGCGAGGGCTTCGGTCACGCAATCGAAGCCCTCGATGCGCGGTGGTTCTAGGACGCGGGGTCATTGGTAGCCACAGCCTGATTGACGCAAGCTGGGCGAAGGCGAGGCGATTGGTCGCCAGCTGCTATCGACCGCTGCAGAACTCTACTCATCAACGCATCGCGGGATCGTCCCATCGACTTCGGCTCTTTCGGGGCAAGGCGGACATCAGCCAGCCGTCTCACCGTCGGACAGGTCACGAACCAGCTTATCTGTGAGCCGAATTGCCATTTGGCATGTCGAGTTTCGGATCTGATCGAGAGCCCTCCCGGTCAACCGGTGCGCGGGACCGAAGCTGATGACGATACCGACGAGATCGCCGGCGTCACCTTTGACAGGGACGGCGACGGCGTTGACGTCCTCCATCCACTCGCCTTTCACGAGAGCGTACCCGTCGCGTCGAACGGCTTCTATCCGGGCGATCTGCTCATTGATGTACGCTGGCGGGAGGCCAAGTTCTTGGCGGATACTGTCCAATGCACCTCGAACGTCAATGTCCGGCCGGAAGGCAAAGGCGACCTGCTGGATTCCACTGATGCCACGCCCGCCTCTAAGAACTTGGTCGAGAGGTTGTGAATCACCTACCGTATAGTACACGCGAATGGTCTGGGGGGTCTCCACCTGGTCCAGCGTGACGACAGTGTTGCCCTCAACGATCACGAATGTAGCGGTTTCCCCCGTCTTGGCGACGAGTTCATTCAGGAGCGGGTGGACCAATGCGAGGAGAGCATCGTTAAAGCGCGGCGCGCGGGACAAGCGCCACAGCTTCGAGGTCATGACGTACCGATCGCCGCCTACCTCCCGCGACACGAAACCGCTGACGACCAATGTCTGAAGGAGCCGGTGGACGTTGCTTTTGGTGAGGGAAAGTTCGCTCGCGAGGTCCGAGACGCCGCGCGATTGCTTGCTCCGGCAGAGGGTCTCGATGAGCATCAAGCCTTTGGTCAGAGTTTTGTCCACGCCCGCCAGCGTGGCCTTACGGTGTGGACCGCCCCCGGAAGTTAGTTCGGAGCGATCCTTCCTCGAAACAGGCACTCGAATCCCCACAAATCTATCGTCGCCGACGCGCTCACGTCTGCGCGTGCAATCGACCTGAACGCCAAGCGGACGGGAGCGGCTGCCGCTCAGGCCCTTCGCGCGGCGAAGGTGCAAGAAGCGACTGAGACAGCCAACTTTACATGAATTTCGAACCTGTAGCGAGGCAACGCTCTCCGATTTACCGCCACTCGGTAGCGATCGTTGCGCTGCGGGCAAGCACTATTGACTCACGGGCCGCGGTGCGAGTAGCGTACAGAATAATAGAACATTAGTTCTGAAATATGGAACGCGGACGTCGCGCCTCTCTGGCGGCGATCAACCGCACGATCAACCGGAGGAAGCATGCTCGAGCCGAAGACAGTCGACGTATCGCGCCTGATCGACGAACGCCGGATCAACGGCTTCAACATCAAGCTGGTGCTGTTCTCGTTTCTGCTCGTCCTCATGGACGGATACGACATCACCTCGGCCGCATTTGCCGCGCCGTTCCTGGTGAAGGAATGGAGCATCACGAACGTGGCTGCGCTCGGCCCCGTCTTCAGTGCCAGCCTCCTGGGCGTTCTCTTCGGGTCGCCGCTCTTCGGCTATTTGGGTGATCGGTTCGGTCGGAAGATCGCGATCATAGGCTCGTGCCTCACGTTCGGGCTTTTTACGCTCGCGTGCATCAAGGCTGGCTCGGTGACGGATCTGCTTTATCTGCGCTTCCTCGCCGGCATCGGAATCGGCGGGCTGCTTCCGAACATCACCGCATTGAACGGGGAGTTCGCGCCGCGGCGCATCCGCGCGACAATGATCATCATCATGTTCACCGGCATCACCTTCGGCGGGGCGCTTCCGGGCCTGATCTCCGCAACGCTGGTGCCGCAGCATGGGTGGCAGGTCCTCTTTCTCATCGGCGGCGTGGTTCCGATCGCGGCGGCGGTCCTCGCGATCTTTCTCCTGCCGGAGTCCCTGAAGTTTCTGGTGCTGAAGAATCGCAGCCGAGAAGCGATCGTCCGGGTCGTCCAGGCCCTCAACCCGGCTGTCGGCATTGGTCCAGAGACGCGCTTCGTGATCCAGGACGAACCGGCGTATTCGGGCTTCACGCCAAAGCTGCTGTTTGCAGGACGCCTTGCGTATCTCACGCCACTCTTGTGGGTGATGTTCATCTGCTGCCAGATGTCGTTCTATTTCACCAATAGCTGGCTGCCGACGGTCCTTGCGACTGCGAAGGTGCCGACCTCGCATGCCGCGCTCGCCACCTCGCTGTTCCAGATCGGCGGCACGGTCGGCGGTCTCGCGCTCGCTCGACCGCTCGACAAGCATGGCTTCACGCCAGTGGCGATGCTGTTCGCGCTGTCGCTTCCGATCGTCGCCTCATTGGGCTTTCTGACCGACATCGAGCCGCTCCTCCTGATCGCCGTGTTCTTCGCCGGCTTCTGTCTGCTCGGTCTGCAACTCGGCCTCAATGCCGCATCGGCGCTGATTTACCCGACCGCCTTTCGCACCAACGGGTCCGGTTGGGCCTTCGCGGTCGGGCGTGTCGGTTCGGTGAGCGGTCCTGTGCTCGGCGGCATCCTGATCGCGATGAAGCTGCCGCTCTACGAGATCTTCCTGCTGGTGCTCATCCCGCTCGCCCTCGGAACCGTCGCAAGCATCGTGATCGCCCGGCTGTTCGGCAGGGGATTCCAGGACGACGTTCCTGGCGCGCCGCGCACAACGGCCCCGGCG
>NZ_JALBGZ010000308.1:0-7110 GCF_023006515.1 Bradyrhizobium sp. PRIMUS42 | reverse complement strand
CGCGCCGCGCCGACGTGCTGGCCCGGCGCGTGATCTCGCTGCTGTCGCAGGCGCCGCTGGTGCTCAACGAGACCGACAACAAATTCTACCGCCGCTATCTGCGCGCCTTGGCCCGCGAGATCCGCTTCCTGCGCTACACCATGGTCAACATTCCGGACGGGGTGCCGAAACTCCAGGTGCTGATCGCGCTGTGCTATGCGGCCCTGTGCCTCGCCAACCAGGCCAGCCACATCCGCAACGCCTCGAAAAGACTCTCCGACGAATTGCAGCGGCAGATCCTGCCCGACGGCGGACATATCTCACGCAACCCGGGCGCGCTGATCGAACTCTTGATCGACCTGCTGCCGCTGCGGCAGACCTTTGCCGCGCGCAACATCGCGCCGCCGCCGGCACTGCTCAACGCGATCGACCGCATGATGCCGATGCTGCGTTTCTTCCGGCATGGCGACGGAAATTTCGCGCTGTTCAACGGCATGAGCGCGACATCTTCGGACCTGCTCGCGACGCTGCTCGCCTATGACGACACCCACGGCGTGCCGATGGCGAACATGCCGCATACCGGTTTTCAGCGCCTCGATGCCGGCCAGACCACTTTGATCATCGACACCGGTCCGCCGCCGCCCGCCGGCGTCAGTCACGACGCCCATGCCGGCTGTCTGTCGTTCGAACTGTCCTCCGGGATCAGCCGCATCGTCACCAATTGCGGCATGCCGACCACGGGCCGCGACAATTGGCGGCCGTTCGCACGCGGCACGGCGGCGCATTCGACGCTAACCTATCACAACGCCTCGTCATGCCAGTTCGTGGAGATGTCGGCGATGAAGCGGCTCCTGCACGGCTCGCCCGTCACCAGCGGGCCCGTCGAGGTGGAGAGCTATCGCGAGATCGTGCAGAACGGCACGCTGCTCACGACCTCGCATGACGGCTATCTCGGCAAATTCGGCGCGATCCATCGCCGGGTGCTGATGATCGCCAATGACGGCGCGCGCATCGACGGCGAGGATACGCTGTCGCCGCCGCAGGGCGGACGCTTCAAGGGCGCGGACGCCGATTTCGCGCTGCGCTTCCATCTGCATCCGGCGGTGAAGGCGAGCCGGCTGTCGGATGCGCGCGGCGTCATGCTGGTGCTGCCGAACCGCGACGTCTGGACCTTCGAGGCGCTCGACGACAAGGTCGACCTCGAGGACAGCGTGTTCCTGGCCGGCAATGACGGCCCGCGCCGCACCGCCCAGATCGTGATCCGGCAGGACGCGCGGCAGGCACCCTCGATCCGCTGGAGCTTCATCCGCTCCACGGCGTCGCCGACCGTCACCAATGCCCGCCGCAACGCCCGGCGTGAACCGGAACTTCCGCTGTAAACGCGCGGATTCAGCCTCATCTGAACGTTGTGAAGCACGCCGAAAACTGCTATCGAGCCCTCGCTCGCGCGACTGGCGACCTTGGATGGAGCACCATCGGGAAGCGCGGGACATAGACGCCGCGCGCCTGGGCATAGACACTCCCTGAACAGAGGATCTTGCTCATGACTGACCATCCCCGCCGCGTCACCCGCGCTCTTCTCTCCGTCTCCGACAAGACCGGCCTGATCGAGTTTGCCAAGGCGCTTGCCGCGCACGACGTCGAGCTGGTCTCGACGGGCGGCACCGCGAAAGCGATCGCCGCGGCCGGTCTCAAGGTGAAGGACGTCTCCGACCTGACCGGCTTCCCCGAGATGATGGACGGCCGCGTCAAGACGCTGCATCCGAAGGTGCATGGCGGCCTGCTCGCGATCCGCGACAACAAGGAGCACGCGGAGGCAATGAAGGCGCACGGCATCGCGCCGATCGATCTGCTCGTCGTCAATCTCTATCCGTTCGAGGCGACCGTCGACAAAGGCGCCGGCTTCGAGGATTGCATCGAGAATATCGACATCGGCGGCCCCGCGATGATCCGCGCTGCGGCCAAGAACCATGACGACGTCGCGGTCGTGGTCGAGGCCGAGGACTACAAGGCCGTGCTCGACGAGCTCGCCGCCAACAACGGCGCGACCACCCTGAAGCTGCGCCGGCGGCTTGCGGCAAAGGCCTATGCGCGCACCGGCGCTTACGATGCCGCGATCTCGAACTGGTTCAACCGCCAGCTCGAGATCGACGCGCCCGACTTCCGCGCCTTCGGCGGCCGCCTGATCCAGTCGCTCCGTTATGGCGAGAACCCGCACCAGACCGCGGCGTTCTATGCGACGCCCGACAAGCGCCCGGGCGTGTCGACCGCGCGCCAGCTCCAGGGCAAGGAGCTCTCCTATAACAACATCAACGACACCGACGCGGCCTATGAATGCATCGGCGAGTTCGACGCCAAGCGCACCGCGGCCTGCGTCATCGTCAAACACGCCAATCCCTGCGGCGTGGCGGAAGGCTCCGACCTCGTCAGCGCCTATCGCAAGGCGCTGGCCTGCGATTCCACCTCGGCGTTCGGCGGCATCATCGCAATGAACCGTGCGCTCGACGCCGATACCGCGCGCGAGATCACAAAAATCTTCACCGAGGTGATCATCGCGCCCGACGCCAGCGAGGAAGCGATCGCCATCATCGGCGCGCGCAAGAACCTCCGCCTGCTGCTCGCCGGCAGCCTGCCCGACCCGCGCGCGCCGGGTCTCACCGCCAAGACGGTTGCCGGCGGCCTGCTGGTGCAGAGCCGCGACAATGCTGTGGTCGACGACATGACCTTCAAGGTCGTGACCAAGCGTGCACCAACTGACGGCGAGATGCGCGACCTGAAGTTTGCATTCCGCGTGGCAAAGCACGTCAAGTCCAACACCATCATCTACGCTAGGGATCTCGCCACCGTCGGCATCGGCGCGGGCCAGATGAGCCGGGTGGATTCAGCGCGGATCGCGGCGCGAAAAGCCCAGGATGCGGCGAACGAGCTGAAGCTCGCCGAACCGCTCACCAAGGGCTCGGTGGTGGCCTCGGATGCGTTCTTCCCGTTCGCCGACGGCATGCTCGCCTGCATCGAGGCCGGCGCCACCGCCGTGGTGCAGCCCGGCGGCTCCATGCGCGACGACGAGGTGATCAAGGCGGCCGACGAGCACGGCATCGCCATGGTGTTCACGGGCACCCGGCACTTCAGGCACTGAGCCGATCGGCGTAACGGCTGCAGAGCGACGACGATCCCACCGACCGCGTCATTGCGAGCGAAGCGAAGCAATCCAGAATCTTTCCGCAAAAGAAGTCTGGATTGCTTCGTCGCTTTCGCTCCTCGCAATGACGAGCGGTGAAACAGGGTCGTGCGGGTTAATCCCGCACCCGCATCAACAGCGCCAATCCCGTGACGAAGAACACCACCAGCACGGCCATGCCGGCCTTCTGGCTTGCGGTCACCGCCGTGATCACGCCGATCAGAAGCGGTCCGATGAAGGACGTCACCTTCCCGGTCAGTGCGAACAGGCCGAAATACTGGGCGATGCGGTCTTTCGGTGCGAGGCGGATCAGCAGCGTGCGTGAGGCCGCCTGGAGTGGACCACCGGCCGCGCCGATGAGGCAGCCCAGCACCAGATAGGCGCGCTCCGCGGCGCTCGAGAACAAGGGAGCGCCTGATTGCGGCGGCGCGACCTTGACGAACAACACGCTGTCCTTGTCGACCAGTAGGATTGCCGCCACCGACAGCAACAGGACCAGCAGGCTGCCGGCAATGACGCGCTTCGGCCCGAGACGATCATCCAACTTGCCGCCAAGCCAGGCGCCCAATGCGCCGGCGATCGCGAGCATGATGCCGAAGGTGCCGATCTGAATCGTGTGCCAGCCGAAGGTGCCCGCGGCATAGATGCCGCCGAAGGCGAACAGCGACACCAGGCCGTCGGTGTAGATCATGTTGGCGAGCAGGAAGGCCGCGAGCGACTGCTGCTTCGGCAGGCTCTTGATCGACTGCTTCAGCTCCCACAGTCCTTCGTGCAACGCCTCGCGCAGCGGGCGCTTCGCCGGATAGTCAGGCGTGAACAGGAACAGCGGCGTCACGAAGATCACGAACCACAGTCCGGTCAGCGGCCCGACGATGCGATCGCCCTGATGGCTGACCGGATCGAGCCCAAACAGCGGCGAAAGACCGAGCAATGTGCGGCCGGTCTCGGGATTGGCGGCGAGGAGGCCGAGTACGATGATCAGGCTGACGATGCCGCCGACATAGCCGGTCGCCCAGCCGGTGCCGGAAAGCCGACCGATCCGCTCCGGCGGCACCAGCGTCGGCATCATCGCATTGTTGAAGAGCGTGCCGAATTCCGCGCCGACACTGGCGAGCGCCACCGCGGTGAGCAGCGGCGGAATGACCGAGGGATCGCCGGGCTTGCCGATCCAAAGCGTGCAGGACGCCAGCACCAGCACCGCGCCGAACCCTGCGATCCAGGGCTTCCTGCGGCCGGACGCATCGGCGATGGCCCCAAGCACGGGCGACAGCAGCGCGATGGCGAGACCCGCAGCCGCCATCGCAAATCCCCACAATGATTGGCCGGTGGCGGGATTCGGCGCGATGCTGGTGGCGAAATAGGGCGCAAACACGAAGGTCGTGATCAGCGTGAAATAGGGCTGCGCAGCCCAGTCGAAGAAGATCCAGCTGACGACGGCGGCGCGCGGCGGATAGGTCCGCGGTACGCCGGCCATGCGCGCATCGGGGGCGATCGTCGTCATCACGCAGTCCTCATCACGAACAGTTTTGCCTGTCTTGGGGCAAACCGTATAGCATTGCCGTGACGGGTGTGAACTGGCCCGAGGGCACGACGGAAATTTTGATGATGTCCTCATATTCGACACGACGGACATTTTTGGCCGCCATTGCCACGCTGGCGCTGGGCCTTGTGCCCGCGACGGCACAGGATGCGCGGCAGGGCTATGTCCCGCCCGCCCGCGACCACGTGCGCGCCGTCGCCGCCGAACACGGCATGGTGGTCGCGCAGGAGAAGATATCTGCGCAGGTCGGTGCCGACATCCTGCGGCGCGGCGGTAATGCGGTCGATGCCGCCGTCGCGACCGGTTTTGCGATGGCCGTGACCTATCCGCGCGCCGGCAATGTCGGCGGCGGCGGTTTTATGGTGATCCATTCCGTCGATCGCAATGAAGACATCACGATTGATTACCGCGAGACGGCGCCCGCGGCGACCACGCCACAAATATTCCTCGGACCCGACGGCAAGCCGGACGTAGCGAAATCACGGGATTCCGCGCTTGGCATTGGCGTGCCCGGCACCGTCGCAGGTCTCGCTCTCGCATTGGAAAAATACGGCTCGGGCCAGTTCACGCTGGCACAACTGCTCGAGCCTGCGATTGCACTCGCCCGCGATGGTTTTGTCGTCAGCGACGACATGGCAGACACGCTGCCGGGCTGGCACCGGCGGCTGGCACGCTGGCCTTCCTCGGCCAAAATCTTCTCGCGGCCGGATGGCACGCCGATCAGTGAAGGCGACAGGCTGGTGCAGGGCGATCTCGCTGAAACGCTGTCAGCCGTCGCGGCGCAGGGGCCACGCGGCTTCTATGAGGGGCCGGTTGCGGAAAAGCTCGCCAAGGCCGTGACGGACGCCGGCGGCATCATGACGCCGGCCGACCTGAAATCCTATCAGGCGGTGATCCGCGCGCCGGTGCGCGGCACCTATCGCGGCTACGACATCGTATCGATGCCGCTGCCTTCGTCTGGCGGCGTGGTGCTGGTGGAGACCCTCAACATTCTCGAAGGCTTCCAGCTCGCGGATTTGAAGCAGGGTTCGCCGGCGTCGCTGCATCTTTTGATCGAAGCCATGAAGCGCGCCTATGCGGACCGTGCGCGCTATCTCGGCGATCCCGCCTTCGTCAACGCACCAATCGAGACGCTGACCGCCAAGGACTACGCCGCCAAGTTGCGCGCAGGCATCTCCGCCGATCGCGCCACGCCGTCGAAGGAGCTGGCTTCGGCGGCTCCCTCACCGCGCGAGGGCAGCAACACCACGCATTTCTCGGTCGTCGACGGCCGCGGCAACGCCGTCAGCAACACCTATACGCTGAACTTCAGTTATGGCGTCGGCCTCGTCGCCGACGGCACCGGCGTGCTGCTCAACAACGAACTCGACGACTTCACCGCAGCGATCGGCGCTTCCAATGCCTATGGCCTGGTCGGCTTCGAGGCCAATCTGCCCGGACCGGGCAAGCGGCCGCTATCCTCGATGTCACCGACCATCGTGCTGCGGGACGGCAAGCCGGTGCTGGTGACAGGTTCGCCCGGTGGCAGCCGCATCATCTCGACGGTGCTCCAGGTGATCGTGAACGTCCTCGACTACAAGATGGACGTGGCCGCTGCCGTTTCGACGCCGCGGCTGCATCATCAATGGCTGCCGGACGAAGTGCGCATCGAGCGCGGCTTTCCCGACGACGTGCTGCTCAGCCTGAAGGCAATGGGTCATTTCGTCGTCGAGCCGATGGGGCAGACGTCGGCCAATTCGATCCTCGTGACTCCGAACGGGCCGCTCGGCGCGCCCGATCTGCGCACGCGCGGTGCGGAGGCCGCGGGGCAGTAGGCCGGTCATTTGCATGGCACGGGAGCGCGGGCCCGCTAGCTCCCGCGACCACGCGTGCTACCAAAGCGCAGCTTTCAAGAAACTGCCGGGGAGACGCACATGACGACGACCGATCCGAACCAGCGTATCGAACGCGCCGAGATCGAGGACACCAGCCTGCTGGCGTTCTATCGCGACATGAGCACGCCGGAGCGCCGGACGTTCTGGGCCTGTGCGGCCGGGTGGGCGCTCGACGGCATGGACTTCATGATCTATCCGCTGGTGATCGGCACCATCATCGCGCTGTGGAAGGTCGATGCGGCCTCCGCTGGCCTTGCCGGAACGGTGACGCTGCTCGCCTCCGCGATCGGCGGCTGGCTCGGCGGTTATCTCTCCGACCATATCGGGCGGGTGAGAACGCTCCAGATCACCATCATCTGGTTCTCGTTCTTCTCGCTGGTCTGTGCCGTCGTGCAGAACTTCGACCAGCTCCTGATTGCACGTGCCGTGCTCGGCCTCGGCTTCGGCGGCGAATGGGCGGCGGGCGCCGTGCTCATGGGTGAAGCGATCCGGCCGCAATATCGCGGACGTGCCGTGGGCTCGGTGCAGTCGGGCTGGGC
>NZ_JALBGZ010000307.1:0-7120 GCF_023006515.1 Bradyrhizobium sp. PRIMUS42 | reverse complement strand
AGGCGCGACCCGTCATCGAGACGGCCTTGGCCGCGCTGGAGGTCGAGACGCGGCTTGGCGTGCGCGTCGTATCGGTCGAGGCGGCCGGGATTCGGTTGAGCTCGGGCGAGTTCATTCCGGCGCAAACCGTGATCTGGTGCGCCGGGATGCGTGCCAGTCCCTTGGCGGCGAGTTTTCCGGACGCACGCGATCGCCTCGGGCGTCTCCTCGTCGATCCGTTCATGAGGGTCGCGGATGTCGGCGGCGTGTTCGCGGCCGGCGACGTCGCCTCGAGCGTGGTCGACGGGCTGCATCCGACCGTGATGTCCTGCCAGTTCGCGCGGCCCATGGGCCGCTTTGCCGGTCACAACGTGGTCGCCGATCTCGCAGGCTTGCCGATGCTGCCGCTGCGGATCGACTGGTACGTGACCGTGCTCGATCTCGGCGCCTGGGGCGCGCTCTACACTGAGGGCTGGGACCGCGAGGTGCGGACCACCGGTCAGGCTGCCAAGACGACCAAGCAGACCATCAACCGCAAGCGCATCTATCCGCCGTTGACCGGGAGCAGGGAAGATCTGTTCGCCGCCGCCGCGCCGATCGTGCAGGCGCCGCCGCCGAGCTATGGGGCGCCGCGCCGTTGAGAAGGCGACGGTTGCGTGGTTGGTCGGCAGTCTCAGAGGGCCTTCGGGCGAGCAACTGCAGCGGAGCGGCTGCCAGCCTTCATCCGCCCGGGGCCTCTGAGCCGACTGCGCCGCTCGTTCTCGCGAGGTCGGCAAATGACCCCATAGCCGACGACAGACGGCTCTCGATCAGAGTATCCAGCGCTCACGTACGATCCACCGCCAGCCCCGGCCTCGAAGTCTGACGTCGCTGCAAGCCCATACGTGTCCGCTCGGAAGCGTAGTTTACTCGAGCACCTCATCCGCGCCGGCAACGATTACTGAGGAGAACGCAGAACCGAGCAGTTTGGCAGCCTTCAAGTTGATAACGAGCTCTACCTTTGTGACGAGCTGGACTGGAAGATCGGAAGGCTTCTCGCCCAACAGGATCCGTCCGGCATAGATCCCGGCGCGGCGGTGCGACTGCATGAAGTCTCCACCGTAGCTCATCAAACCTCCAGCAACGGGAAAGTCTCGGGTCTGTGTGATTGCGGGCACGCGATGCTTTATTGCGAGAGCAGCCAACCGCGAACTGCGAAATGCAAAATAGGGATCCGAGGTAAAAACAAGCCCACTTGCCCCGTCCTTGGCCGCGGCGGCGAATACAGATTCAAACTCATCCTCTTTACTTGCGCCTAAGACTTCCAGTTGAACCCGCAGGGTGTCTGCAGCGGCGTGAAGCTTCTGTAATTGTGATTGTGCGGTCGGACTTGTCGGGTTGGCGACAACCATCAACTTCGGCGCTGTGGGCATCAGGTCGCGCATAAACTCAAGCCTCTTTGGCGAAACGTCGACACTCAGGCTCGAAACTCCCGTGATATTTCCGCCCGGCCGCGACAAGCTGTCGACCACGTGTAGCTGGACGGGGTCGCCGCCCATCTCAAAAACGATTGTCTTGGTCGTAGTCGCCGCTTTCGCGGCCAGTGCCACGGGGGCGCCCCCAGGCGCCACGAGCACATCCACGTTGCGGGCGACCAGTTCGGTAGCCAAGGCAGGCAATCGAGAATATTGTCCGTTGGCCCATTGATACTCGATTGCCACATTGCGGCCCTCGACAAAGCCGGCTTCTCCTAGTCCCTGGTGGAAAGCCTCAAGTCGACTGGCAAAGAGTTCGAGCGACTCCGGACAAAGATAGCCAATGACGGGCATGGAGGATTTCTGCGCATACGAGGCGGTCGTGCACGTCGCAGCACCTACCATCAAAAGCAGAAAATCACGCCGCCTGGCGCTTCGTGGCGTTGCTGCTACTGAACGGGCGCACCTCATGCATATGCATCCGCTACCGAAAACTAATTGGCAGAGCATAGCTCGGGATGCTCAAACAGTCTTCAACAGGGTTATGCCAGGCATCCGGCGGCCAGCCTCGGCTAGAGAGTATTGAAGTCTATCCCGAAGACAGGAATAGCTTCATCAAATCCCTTGATTTCTCGGCCCCCAAGATCCTCGACGGGCCGCTTGCCCTTGACGCCAACGGCGACTTTGGCGTCGATTAGGATTTCCCCGTCTGCGGCAGATGCGCACAGTCGGGCGGCGAGATTCACAACGCTGCCAATGGCGGTGTAGTCGAGCCGGTCCTTGTATCCGATCCGGCCGACAGTCGCGGGCCCGCTGGCTAGGCCGATTCCGAAACCAACGTGGTAGCCACTCGATCGCCAGCCAGCGATAAGGGCTTGCACGTTCTTCTGCATGTCGATGGCGAGATCGATAGCTCTCAATGCAGGCTCTTCGACTGGGACAGGTGCGTTCACCAGAACCATCAGTCCGTCTCCGGAGAAATTGATCAGAGTTGCTTCGAATTCCGCGATGACCCTGCCAAGGCTCTCATAGTACTCGGACAGTACGCTCATGACGTCTTCAGGCGCAGCTCCTGCTGAAAACGCGGTGAAACCCCTCAAATCGCAGAAGACTACGACGACTTCCGTGCGGCGGCCGTCCAGCACGCTGTCGTCCCCGGCTCTATCGACGAGATCGGCGACCTGGGGGGCAAGAAACCGCTTGAGCTTGGCTATGCGCTCCTGGTGCTGCTGCGCCAGCGCCAACTCGGAAGCCATTCTGTTGAAGCTGTCTGCAAGGCGCTGGAACTCGTCCCCGGTGTGGATTGAGATGCGGTGGTCAAAGAACCCGGCACCAATCCTCTCCGTGCCCTCCTCGAGCAGTCTAATTGGCTCCGTCATCCGGTCCGCGAACGCGTAGGCCAGAACCCCTGCTAGTATGATGCTGACTGCGAGAAGCATTGCGGTCCGCCAAAGGGCGGCATGGATCGGCGCGTAAGCTTCAGATAGCGGCTGCGCGACCACGACTGTCCAATCGGGGCCCTGCACGGGAGCCGTGCTGGCAACAATATATTGTCCTTGTGCATCCCGGCTCGTTGCGAAGCCCCGTTTAGGCCCTATTGCGTCCCGCACAGCCCGAAATGGTTCGGAGGTTGCTTCTTCTGCCCCGCGGAGAACGAGGCTGATGTCCGGATGGGCGATAAGGCGACCCGATCCGTCCAGGACGAAGGCGTAGCCGGTCCTTCCGAACTTGATCGCCGAGATCACGTCCCAAATCAGCTTAAGGTTGATTTCGGCCACAACTGCGCCGACAGCCTGTCGGTTGCCCACAGTCGCAACGGTCAAGTACGGTTCGGAGCCTCGATTGTAGCTGACTTCGCTGAACCAGATCTGAGCTGCCCGGGCACCGACCAGAGTGGGATCGGCTGATCGGTCCGCGCGGCTCTCGATCCGATTCAGGCCGATCCGCGAGATATAGAGACGCTCTAGACCGTTGCCGTCGAGGAGCGTGAGGCTGGCGACGGCAGGCGCCTGTCGAAGGAGGCGCAACGCGTCGGTCCGCCGGCGGTCGTCGGGCTCCTCGGTCCACGGAAGCTGGACCAGCCAGCCAAGCTGAGTTGTGATACCGTGGATGAAATCGTGTATTTCGGCGGCCGCGGATGCTGACTGAAGACCAAGCGACTGGTCAAGCCTCGCGCGCTGATCGCGATAGCCGAACCACCCTTCAATAACGCCGTTGAATGCCAGTGGGATTGCGACAGCTACGAAAAGTGCGAGCAAATATTTACGAAAGAGGCCGCGAAACCGATCTTGAGCAATCATGATGCGGTCTCCTGTACAATCATAACAGGTACGACGGCCCAGAATAACATGTCGCTCCGCCGTCGAGCGGAGCTCATTCAAATTCCCCACGCGCACGCGCACGGGTGCAATGTTTTGCGCCTTTAGAGCGGAATAGTCACGCGGTAGGAGTGTGGCTAAGTTGTCGACCTATGTAGCCCCGACGGCACTGGTATTCGGCGACGTCAGTCTCCGGCTCACATTCTGGCCCATCCAAGTCATCGAGCGACGCCACCGCAGCGAACAGGCGTGCGGCCTCTATCGTGCCACCCGATGTTGATCATCCGGGCCGAAGAGGCAAACCACAACTTTGTCTCCTTGTGGCCCCTTAGCAGCCCTTGCGGTGCAGTTCGCCGACCGTCAGCTTCGCTTCTGTTCCAGAGCAAATGCCACTGATCGCTTCCAATTCGGCGGGTTGCGCCGATCTACAAGCCCTTGCGTTGCCTGACGGGCAAAACACGCCATGGGTCGGTCAACGCCCGTCATCAAAAATATCCCACTTTACCGAAATTCGGAATTGACGTATGTGTCGCGGCAACCCGGCCCAAGGAAGAGGGGCGTATCGCGATCGTCACGAACGCGGGCCGGGCGGCGGTGGACGCCGGTGACATCGGCGCGATTGGATTTCGCAGGGTGGGCAACCGTGAGCGAGGTCGTCGCGCACACGACCGGTGTGATCGGCGTACGGCAAAATCGTGTGGTCCTGGCGCCCGGGGTCTGTGCGCCAAGCGTTGCGGTGATGTGGACTGCCCAACCGGGCACACGCATCAGCCATCCGCAAGGCGACGGGGGCAATAGTGCAACGCTCCCCGGGGAGAGCACGACATAAGCCGTCAGACCACTGCGCAGGGAAGGCCGGGATGTCTCCGGTTGCCCTGTTCTCCGCTATGCAGAAGCACACGCAATCTGCTCTTGGCATGGCGGTCCACGGGAGCCAACCGGCTCCCGGCCTTCCCTGCGCCCTCTTTCATGAGAGGGCAAGGCAACGAAACAAAGCTCGGGCGAAATGAGCCGCGAGGACGCGAAGGTGTGTCTGCAAGTCGAAAGCGACTATCGAATGCTGCCGCATGCATCATCTCGGACCGTCACCCTGAGGCGGCCGCTTCTTCAGCGGCCCTCGAAGGGCGACAGCCCGGCTGCACCTCGGCCGTTCATCCTTCGAGGCTCGGCCTGCGATGCGTTCGCATCGCATGCCTCGCACCTCAGGATGACGGACCAAATATGGTCCCTGCGGAAAGATTCCTGGATTGCTTCGCTGCGCTCGCAATGACGCGCTGAGGCAGCGTGCGCAAAGGACACAGGTCTCGTGCCCCGGACGCAGCGCAGCGTCTCTTCGACGGTGCGCTGCAGAGCCGGGGCCCATGCATCAACGAGTGCCGTGGCCTGCTGGGTCCCGGCTCTGCGCAGCAACGAAGAGCGTTGCAGCGCGTCCGGGACACGAGAGACACGCAACCGTCATTGCGAGGAGCCCTTGCGACGAAGCAGTCCAGACTGTTTCCGCTTTGGGATTCTGGATTGCTTCCGCCTTCGCCGAGGCTCGGCGGACAAGTCGCTGCGCTCGCAATGACGATGTGGAAACTGTGGCGGACAAATCGCTGCGCTCGCGACGAGGAGGTCCAGACATGAGAAAGCGCCCGTGGGGGGCGGGCGCTTTCTGTAGTCGACTTGGGGTTGGGGTCGTCTACATATCCACGTGGCGACTTTGGGGGGCTGGTAAAGAGCCGCGTGAATTCGAAAAACTCGTCAGATCTCCTTAGCGAACGAGGGACGCGTTCGAGCTGGTGATAACGACCGGCTTGCCGGCCTTGATGACGCGGGCCGTCTGGGTCAGACCTTCATCCGAACCCGTGCGTGCCGTGATGCCGAAGCCTGCCACCGCGATCCCCGCGACGAGGGCGACGACCACAATTTTCAAATGGGTCGAGCGATCTGCGCTGTAGATCGAGTGGTTCATGGAAGCCTCCTGCCGCCATCTACCCGAAGTAGTCGCCGGCCGTTTCAGGCAGGTTCCTGCTTCCGGTGCCCAACAACCTAGTATTGGGGGGATTCGTTCCCAAGAGACCATCACAAGAGCGTGAGATGACGTGAAAGGTCGCGATCAAAAGCGACCCAGGATCGTGCATTTCGGTAATTATTTCAAAGCTGTAATGTGCGTGTCAGGCGCCTTTTCGGCAGTTGGTCCACAAGGCGCCAGGAACTCAAAAACCATTTGCCTGTGGCTGAAAAACACACGGCTTCTTAAGGCAAATCAGATGCTTCCGACCGTTTTGAGCCGCGCCCGGGGATGGATTTCAGCCTGCGACAGCACCGTCGTCTGGGCCCGGAACCGCTCGACCAGGGACCGCACGAAGGGGCGAATTGCCGCAGAGGTGACCAGCACCGGCGCCTCGCCTTCGCGCGCGGCGCGCTCGAACGCCTCGCGCACGCCGGTCATGAACTCCGACAGTTTCGAGGGCTGCATGGCCAGGCTCCGCTCCTCGCCCTGGCCGATGATGGATTCGGCAAAGGCCTGCTCCCATTTCGCCGACAGCGCGATCAACGGCAGATAGCCAGCATAGGAGGTGTTCTGCGCGCAGATCTGGCGCGCGAGGCGAGCCCGGACGTGCTCGACCATGGTCGCGGGATTGCGCGAGAAGGCCAGCGAATCCGCGATGCCTTCGAGGATGGTCGAGAGGTCGCGGATCGAGATGCGCTCGGCGAGCAGCAGCTGCAGCACGCGCTGGATGCCGGAGACCGTGACCTGTCCGGGGACGATGTCCTTGACCAGCTCGCTCTGCTCCTTCGGCAGCTCCTTGAGCAGCTTCTGCACCTCGCCATAGGAGAGCAGGTCCGACATGTTGGCCTTGAGCAGCTCGGTGAGGTGGGTGGAGAGCACGGTCGCGGCGTCGACGACGGTGTAGCCCTTGAGCGAGGCCTCCTCCTTGAGGCTGGCATCGACCCAGGTCGCAGGCAGGCCGAAGGTCGGCTCGGTGGTATGGATGCCGGGCACCTGCACCTGGCTGCCGCCGGGATCCATGACCATGAACTGGTTCGGCCAGATCTTGCCGGTACCGGCGTCGACCTCCTTGATCTTGATGATGTAGGTGTTGGCCTCGAGCTGGACGTTGTCGAGGATGCGCACCGCCGGCATGACAAAGCCCATCTCGATCGCGAGCGAGCGGCGCAGCGCCTTGATCTGCTCGGTGAGGCGGTCGGTGCCGTCGGGGCCGTTGACCAGCGGCAGCAGCGCATAGCCGAGCTCGATCTTGAGATCGTCGATCTTGAGCGCGGCCGAGATCGGCTCTTCGGCTGCGGCAGCGCCTGGTGCACCGGGCTGGCCGGCAGCAGGTGCGGCCTTGGTGGCTTCCTCGGCCCTGGCGGTGATCCGGT
>NZ_JALBGZ010000306.1:0-7122 GCF_023006515.1 Bradyrhizobium sp. PRIMUS42 | reverse complement strand
GGCGGGCGAGCCGCGCCCGGGCGCGTCAGGAGGGCCGGCGGTTCAGCCTGCTCGGCCGCTTCTCGCCCTTTCGCCACCTCACCCATCTCACCTGAGGCGCGCAGCCGAGCCCCTCTGGTTCGGCCGGAATTCCGGATGGATGCAACGAACGACTCACCATTCCGGACAATCGCGGGCGATCCCGCTGGCTTCCATGAGCCGGCTCAGGTTTCCTCATCGCCCGGGCCATATCCGGGTAAGCGCGGCTGATGCGGTCGCGATCAGATATTTGCGAACCTAACCAGACCAGGTGGAGACCAACAGGATCGGAGGAACCGAGGGGGACTGAGCAGACCGGCGATATCGTCGCCGTTGCAATCGTTCCCCCGATTCACTTCCGGTCGTGACGCTTCTCAGACCACGTAGAAACCTCAGGCTGCTTTTCCAAAACAGGACTAGTCATGATCAGGGAATTGATGTCCTCACGCCGCTTTGCGCCACTGTTCTGGGCGCAATTTTTCTCGGCGCTCAATGACAACGTGCTCAAGAACGCACTCGTCATCATCCTGCTTTACAGTGCCGCGACCGGCCACGGCGATGCGCTGGTGACGGTGGCGGGCGCCGTCTTCATCTTCCCCTACTTCATCCTGTCCGGGCTCGGCGGCCAGCTGGCCGACAAATACGTCAAATCCGTCGTCGCAAGGCGGCTCAAATTCGCCGAGATCTTCGCAGCCTGCTTTGCTGCCGCCGGCTTCTTCTTGCACTCGGTGCCGCTGCTGTTCGCAGCCCTCGCCCTGTTCGGCATCATCGCAGCCCTGTTCGGCCCGGTGAAATACTCAATGCTGCCGGATCAGCTCCAGCTCGGTGAGCTCGCGACCGGCAACGCGCTGGTCGAAGGCGCGACCTTCATGGCCATCCTGCTCGGCACCGTCGCCGGCGGCCAGTTCGTGGCCGGGTCCGCGCATATGGGCTGGGTCGCCTCGGCCGTGGTCGCGCTGGCGCTGTTGTCATGGGCTTTCGCCGCCCGCATTCCGCAGACAACGCCGTCCGCGCCTGACCTGCCCGTCGATGCCAATCCCTGGACCTCGACGGTGAGCCTGCTCAGGACGCTGCACGCTGACCATCGACTGTGGGACGGCACCGTCATCGTCTCCTGGTTCTGGCTGGTCGGCGCGATCGTGCTGTCGCTGCTGCCGGCTCTGGTGAAGGAGGTCGTCGGCGGCACCGAGGGCGTGGTGACACTGTGTCTTGCGATCTTCGCGATCGGCATCGCCATCGGCTCGCTGTTCGCCGCCAGCCTGAGCCACGTTCGTCCGAACCTCGCGCTGGTCCCGATCGGCGCCATCATCATGGGATGCTCTGGCCTCGATCTCGCATGGGCCATCGGCGTGACCGCCAAGGGGCAGGACATCACCGCGGCCGGTTTCGCAACGTCGTTCGCCGGCCTGCGCATGCTGGTCGATTTCGTCGCCTTCGCATTCGGCGGCGGCCTGTTCGTCGTTCCCTCTTTCGCCGCCGTCCAGGCCTGGTCGGCACCGTCGGAGCGCGCCCGCATCATCGCCGCCGGCAATGTGCTGCAGGCTGCCTTCATGGTGGTTGGCTCGCTGTTCGTCGCGTTGCTGCAGGCGGCTGGCCTTCATATCGGCTGGATCTTCTTCGGCCTCGGCCTCGCCAGCTTCGGCGCGGTGTGGTTTGTCCTGACCAAGTGGGGCAAGGAAGGCGTGCGCGACTTCGGCGGGCTGCTGTTCCGTGCGCTGTTCCGCACCGAAGTGCGTGGGCTCGAAAACCTGCCGCCTGCCGGCACCCGCATGCTGATCGCGCCCAACCATGTCAGCCTGATCGACGGCCCGCTGCTGCACGCCGTGCTGCCGATCGACGCGAGCTTCGCGGTCGATACCGGCATCGCCAAGGCCTGGTGGGCCAAGCCGTTCCTGCGCGTGGTCAAGCACTACACCATGGACCCGAGCAAGCCGCTGGCCGCGCGTGACCTGATCAAGCTCGTCGCCGCCGGCGAGCCCGTCGTGATCTTCCCCGAGGGACGCATCACCGTCTCGGGATCGCTGATGAAGGTCTATGACGGCACCGCGATGATCGCCGACAAGGCCGACGCCGTCGTGGTGCCGGTCCGCATCGAGGGCGCCCAGCGCTCGCATCTCAGCTACCTCAACTCCAGCCAGATCAAGCGCTCGTGGTTTCCGCGGGTGACGGTCACCATCCTGCCGCCCGTCAAGCTGCCGGTCGATGCGGCGCTGAAGGGCAAGGCGCGCCGCAACGCCGCGGGTGCCGCACTCCAGGATGTGATGATCGATGCGATGGTCAAGAACGCCATGCTCGACCACACGCTGTTCGAAGCCCTCGGACACGCCTATCGCGATCGCGACACCGGCAAGGTCATCATCGAGGATGCGCTTGGCACCAAGCTGACCTACCGCAAGCTGATCCTCGGCGCGCAGGTCCTGAGCCGCAAGCTCGAGAGCGGCACCGCCGTCGGCGAGAATGTCGGCGTGCTGCTGCCGAATTCCGCCGGCGTCGCCGTCGTCTTCATGGCGCTGCAGAATATCGGCCGGGTGCCGGCAATGCTCAACTTCTCGGCCGGTCCGGTCAACGTCCTCGCCGCCATGAAGGCCGCGCAAGTCAAGACCGTGCTGACCTCGAAGGCGTTCATCGAGAAGGGTAAGCTCGACAAGCTGATGACCGCAATCTCCGCAGAGGCGCGTGTCGTCTATCTCGAGGACGTCCGTGCCTCGATCGGCACAGCCGACAAGATCAAGGGTCTGCTCGCAGGCACGACGCCGCGTGTCACCCGCCAGGCCAACGATCCGGCCGTGGTGCTGTTCACCTCGGGCTCGGAAGGCACGCCCAAAGGCGTGGTGCTGTCCCACCGCAACATCCTCGCCAACGCGGCGCAGGCGCTGGCGCGGGTCGACGCCAACGCCAATGACAAGGTGTTCAACGTGCTGCCGGTGTTCCACTCCTTCGGGCTGACCGGCGGAATGATGATGCCGCTGCTGGCGGGCATTCCGATCTACATGTACCCCTCGCCGCTGCATTACCGGATCGTGCCCGAGCTGATCTACCAGACCGGCGCGACGATCCTGTTCGGCACCGATACGTTCCTCACCGGCTATGCGCGCTCGGCGCATGCCTACGACTTCCGCACGCTGCGCCTCGTGATCGCGGGCGCCGAAGCCGTCAAGGATCGCACCCGCCAGGTGTTCATGGAGCGCTACGGCATCCGTATCCTCGAAGGCTATGGCGTCACCGAGACGGCGCCGGTGCTGGCGATGAACACGCCGATGGCCAACCGCCCCGGCACCGTCGGCCGCCTGTCGCCGCTGATGGAAAGCCGCCTCGATCCGGTCCCCGGTATCGAGGAAGGTGGGCGCCTCTCCGTGCGCGGGCCAAACGTGATGCTCGGTTACCTCAAGGCCGAAAATCCCGGCGTACTCGAAGTGCTCGCCGAGGGCTGGCACGATACCGGCGACATCGTCGCGATCGACGCGGCCGGCTTCATCACCATCAAAGGCCGCGCCAAGCGCTTTGCCAAGATCGCCGGCGAAATGGTCTCGCTGTCCGCGGTCGAGAACATCGCGACGACACTGTGGCCGCAGGCCGCATCGGTCGCAGTGTCGATCCCCGACCCGCGCAAGGGCGAACGCATCGTGCTGCTGACGACGGAGAAGAACGCCGAGCGTAGCGCGATGCAGGGCCAGGCCAAGACGATCGGCGCGTCCGAGCTGACCGTTCCCGCCGCGATCATGGTGGTCGACAAGGTGCCGTTGCTCGGCACCGGCAAGACCGACTACGTCACCGCAACGACGATGGCGCGCGAGAAGGCATCCCCGCCGGAGCGCGAGGTGGCGTGAGGTTCACGACCGTCGCACCGGCCAACGCCGGTGCGACGGTCTCCTCACTTGAGCAGGAGATAGCGGACCGGGTTGTCGTCGCACTGACCCGCGCCGCACTCCAGCACGGTGGACAGGAGATTTGCGGCGACCAGCAACGCGAAAATCGCGAACACCGCGTTCGATGCTGCTCCGCCCAGCGGCGCGTCCTTGTCCCGCGCGCCAATCATGTCCTTCACCACGAAGACAAGCGCGACATAACAAACGATACCGACCGCGGCGATGAGCGCCCATGTGTAGAAATGCAGCCCGAATAGCGCCGAGCCGTATCCGGGATCGCCCGGCGCAAGATGCAGCGACACCTGCCGCATCGAGATGAATCCGGTAACTAGGCTGGACATCAGTATCATCGCGTAGTGTGACGGTCGCTCGCCGAGGCGCAGATTGAATAGAAACCCCATGCCAACCGCGATGAACCCGGCCCGCTGCAGCAGGCACAGCGGACAGGGCAATTCGCCAAGCGCAAGCTGATAGAAAAATGCGACTGCCAGGATCAACGAGATCCCGAGCAACCCGAGCAGATTCAGGACCGCGCCGACCGACTGCCGCCCGTTCATCTCTGTCGCTCTCATCTCGGCACCGTCAGAACGAGAACTTAAGGGGATCGGTCGCGTGGTGAAAGAACCAGGCGACGGTGACGACGACGGTCACGCTCCAGAGCCCATAGCCAAGTCCCGCGAGCGAACGCCAGACGCAGGCGCAGGCTGCGAGCGCCAGCAGGAACGGCAAAAACATGTACATGAGCCCAGGCTCCCGATCGATTCGCGCATCGCGCGAACGAGCCCAAGAGATACGTCAGCGCCGCGCGCCCCTCAAGACCCGGCTTCGCTGCGCCGCTCCTGCGCGTAACGCACTAGCGCCGCGAACCGATAGATGCCGTGCACGAACTTGCCATAGGGCATGGTGATGAACAGCGCGAACACGGCGCCGAGATGCAGCGCCAGCAGCGGGCCCATGGCAGAGGTCTCGCGCAGGAGCAGAAGCAGCATGCCGGTGAAGCCGGTCAGGAACAGCATGGCGATGAAGCCGACATCCATGCCGTAGCGGGACTCGTCGAGCAACGCAGGATCGCGCCGCATCTTGGCCATGAACAGGCCGATCGGTCCGACGATCAGACCGACGCCGCCGAGCGTGCCCAGTACCACCGGCAGGTCCCACCACGGATATGGCGCCTCGCGGCCGAGCAGATAATGATACAGCGTGGCGACCGAGGTCGCGGCAAAGCAGAGCAGGAAGCCGTAGAAGGTCAGGTGGTGATAAAGCTTGCGCCGGTCCGTCGGCTTGTCGTCCTCATTGTAGCAGCCGACGCCGCCGCCATGGAGATAGCGCAGCTCGCCGGCATCGCGGATCGCCCGAAAGACCGAAACGCCGTCGGCGCGGCCCCCGATCGGCGGACCGATGTCGCGCCAGAAGGCGCGCACGCTCAAGACGAGTGCGAGGGTCGCAAAAAGGAATGCGGCACTGAACAGCGCGGCCATCGCGTTGTGCGGCATCAGCCTGTAGAACGCGCCGGGACCGGTGTGCACGCCGAACAGCACGTTGCGGTCGTTCAAGGCGGCGAAGCCGAGAATGAAGGCTGCCATGCTGAGCGCGGCGACGATGCTGATAACGAGACCATTGCGCGCGAATGTGCCTGATAGCGCCCGCGGCCAGGCATAGGCCGCATAGGACTCGGCGCGCGCAATTGCCAGCGTCTTCGGAACGTTGACGTTGAACTCGTGCGGCGGCGAGAACTGGCAGTCGACGTAGCAGGCCCCGCAGGCATGGCAGAGGTTGGCGAGATAGTTGAGATCACCGTCGGAGAAGGCGCGGCGCATTTCCATCGCCGGAAACACCGCGCAGAGGCCCTCGCAATAGCGGCAGGAGTTGCAGACCGTCATCAGACGGTCGGCCTCGTCCAGGATTCTAGTTCCGTGCATGTCTCGCCGCTTCCCGTCCTGCGATCCGTCCGAACACGCTGCCGATGGTCATGCCCATGCCGGCGGCATAGCCCTTGCCGAGCACGTTGCCGGCCATGATCTCGCCGGCCGCGAACATGTTGGCCGACGGCTTGCCGTCAGCCATCAGCATGCGCGCCTCCTGGGTTACGCGCGTGCCGAGATAGGTGAAGGTGATGCCGGGCCGCACGGGATAGGCGAGGTAAGGCGGCGTTTCGATGCGCCGTGCCCAGTGCGTCTTGGGTGGCGTGATGCCATCGGTCACGCAGTCATCCAGAATTGTGTGATCGAAGGTGCCGGGCCGCACCGCGGCGTTGAACTCGGTGATTGTCTTTTCCAGCGCGGCCGGATCGAGCTCAAGCTTGCCGGCGAGCTCCGCGATGGTCTGCCCTGCAATCGGCGGGAACAGCGTCGGCATGAAACTGGTGACGACGGTGGAATCGAAGATGATGTAGGCGATCTGGTCTGGCTGCGCTGCGACCAGCCGGCCCCAGATCGCGTAGCGCTTCGGCCAGATGTCCTCGCCCTCGTCGTAGAAGCGCTGTGCGTGCTTGTTGACGACGATGCCGAACACGACGGAATCGTGCCGGGTGATGATGCCGCCGTCGAATCTCGGCGCGCGGGCGTCGATCGCGACCGCATGGCACTGAGTGGGATCGCCGACCTCCTGCACGCCCTTGTCGAGCAGCATCTTCAGGATCGAGCCGCGGTTATAGGGCGTGCCGCGGATCAGGAAATTGTCGGCGGCCTCGCCCCAATATTGCTTGAGCCATTCGATGTTGGCCTCGAACCCGCCGGCCGCCGCGACCAACGAGGTGGCGCGGATCTCGGTGGCGCCGTTGATCGGCCGCTTCAGGCGCGCTGCGAGGAACATGCCGTCCTCGATCACGAGATCAGTGACCTCGGCATCGTATTCGACCTCGACGCCGAGCCGTTCTGCGGTGAGATAGAGCGCGTTCAGCATCGCGCGGCCGCCGCCGAGGAAGAACGAGTTGGTGCGGCCGAGGCTGAGCGTGCCGCCCAGCGAGGGCTGCCAGCGCACGCCCTGCTCCACGATCCAGTTCAGGATGTCCTTGGACTCGCGGATCATGTGGCGCGCCAGCACTTCGTCGGTTTGCCCGCCGGTGACGCGCAGCAGGTCCTCCCAGAATTCCTCTTCGGTGTAAGGGCCGGTCAGGATTTCGGTCGCCGCGTCATGGGCGCAGCGCATGTTGCGGGTGTGCCGGGTGTTGCCGCCGCGATAGAACTTTGGCGCCCCCTCCAGCACCAGCACCGACGCTCCGCCGCGCCGCGCCGCGATC
>NZ_JALBGZ010000305.1:0-7130 GCF_023006515.1 Bradyrhizobium sp. PRIMUS42 | reverse complement strand
CAGCGCGAACTCGGCGGCCCGATCGACGGCGACGGCGGGCCGAAGCGCCTTCTCGCCTGCAGCGGATATTGGGGCCTGGTCGAGAGCCATGACGGCGTGCGCGGCTGGTGGCGCTCGCTGTGCTCCAACCAGGTCACGAATTGCAGTTAGTGAAATAAAGCGATCACGCCCCGCTCTCGTGTCCCGGACGCGACGCGGCACGCAGTGACGCGGCGCAGAGCCGGGACCCATGCCGCTACGATGGACCCCGGATCAGCAGCGCAGCATCAGTGGCACGCCGCCTCAGCCCAGATTCAACTCCTTGAAGAAGTCGTTCCCCTTGTCGTCGACGATGATGAACGCCGGGAAGTCGACGACTTCGATGCGCCAGATCGCTTCCATGCCGAGCTCGGGATATTCGAGCACCTCGACCTTCTTGATGCAGTGCTCGGCGAGGTTCGCCGCGGCGCCGCCGATCGAGCCGAGATAGAAGCCGCCGTACTTCTTGCAGGCCTCGCGCACGGCGGGGGCACGGTTGCCCTTGGCCACCATCACCATGGAGCCGCCGCCAGCCTGGAACTGGTCGACGAAGGAATCCATGCGGCCCGCAGTGGTCGGACCGAACGCGCCGGAGGCGTAGCCCTCGGGCGTCTTGGCGGGACCGGCGTAGTAGACCGGATGGTTCTTGAAATAGTCCGGCAGCGGCTCGCCCCTCTCCAGCCGCTCGCGCAGCTTGGCGTGGGCGCTATCGCGCGCGACGATCATGGTGCCGGTCATCGAGACGCGCGTCTTGATCGGATGCTTCGAGAACGTCGCCAGGATGTCCTTCATCGGCTGGTTGAGGTCGATCTTGACGACCTCGCCGCCGAGGGCCTCTTCGACCTCAGGCAGATATTGCGCCGGGTTGTGCTCGAGCTCTTCAAGATAGACGCCGTCCTTTGTGATCTTGCCGAGCACCTGACGGTCGGCCGAGCAGGACACGCCAAGCCCGATCGGGAGCGATGCGCCGTGACGCGGCATGCGGATCACGCGCACGTCGTGGCAGAAATATTTGCCGCCGAACTGCGCGCCGACGCCGAGCGACTGCGTCATCTTGTGGATTTCCTTCTCCATCTCGACGTCACGGAAAGCGTTGCCGTCGGGCGAGCCGTGGGTCGGCAGCGCATCGAGATAGCGCGCGGAGGCGAGCTTCACCGTCTTCATGCACAGCTCCGCCGAGGTGCCGCCGATCACGATGGCGAGGTGATAGGGCGGGCACGCTGCGGTGCCGAGGGTGAGGATCTTCTCCTTCAGGAAGGCAAGCAGCCGGTCCTTGGTCAAGACCGAGGGCGTAGCTTGAAACAGGAAGCTCTTGTTGGCGGAGCCGCCGCCCTTGGCCATGAACATGAACTTGTAGGCGTCATCGCCCTCGGCGTAGATCTCGCATTGCGCCGGCATGTTGTTGGCGGTGTTCTTCTCCTCGTACATCGAGAGCGGCGCCACTTGCGAATAGCGCAGATTGCGGCGCAGGTAAGCATCGCGCGCACCTTCCGACAGCGCCGCCTCGTCGTCGCCGTCGGTGATGACGTTGCAGCCCTTCTTGCCCATGATGATCGCGGTGCCGGTGTCCTGGCACATCGGCAGCACGCCGCCGGCGGCGATGTTGGCGTTCTTCAAAAAGTCCAGCGCGACAAACTTGTCGTTGGGGCTCGCCTCGCCGTCCTCCAGGATGGCGCGGAGCTGCTTCAGGTGGCCCGGCCGCAGGTAATGATTGATGTCGCCGAAAGCCGCCTCCGACAGCGCGCGCAGCGCCTCGCGCGACACCACCAGCATGTCCTTGCCCAGGACCTTCTCGACCCGCACGCCCTCGGCCGTGATCTTCTTGTAGGGCGTCTCGTCCTTGCCCAGCGGGAACAGCGGGGTGTGCTTGTAGGGCGGAACGGGCTTGGACGGGTCGGGAAAGGCGGTGGGAGCGTTCATGGGGCGAATCTCGGGGTTTGGGGCCACGCGCGGGCCCTCGCGTAGAAGCGTTCTAAGCCCATTTTGGACGGAAAAGGAAGGGACCGGTACGCATGAGAGAGGGCGGCCAGGGCCTGGGAAGGCATTGGCGCAGCACGTGGAAAGGCCAGGCCCGACCCTTGCGCTTCGCGCCCGACGACGGTTGAATGCGCGCCCTAAGGGGCTTTTCATCATGACATTGAAACTGAACGTCCGCGGCGCGATCCTGGTCGCCGCCGCCATCACCGGCCTTGTGACCCTCGCCTCGCCCGCGCGCGCCGACCGCTGCGACGACAGCGCCAAGGAGCTGGCGAACCAGGTCGATCGGCTCAAGGTGAATTTCCGGGCCGCGAACACCGTCTATCTGACGCACCCGGCGGCCAAGGAGCTGTCCGTCGGCTGCCGCGGCGACAAATATTCCATCGAGCTCTATGCCAAAGGTGATCGCAAGCCCACGCCGGAGTTTTATGCGCTGGTCGGGTCGATGGCGGCGATCGTCTTCACCGTGACGAAGGACGACACCACGACGGGCGCAACGCGCTGCCTGAAGCGGATGGGCCTGTTGCGCGGCGACAAGATCAGCATGCGCTATCGGCGGCTCAACATGGAATGCACCCGCACCAAGAAGGATGCGTCGATCGCCATCACGCGCGGCAAGGACGAATAGGCCGGGGACCGCCGTCGTTCTTGCTGCGGATACCGTGCACGTGTGGCGCGACGCAGCTCGCCAAGGACTCCGTCATTGCGAGCGAAGCGAAGCAATCCAGAAATCTCTCCGCGGATGGATTCTGGATTGCTTCGTCGCAACCGCTCCTCGCAATGACGAGGAGAGGTTCGTGGATCGCCCTCATACAGCGTGGATGAGGAGCAATCACAGCGCACCTCACCTGACCAGATCCCTCGCATTTTAACGATTGCCTTGAAGGAATTTTCGCTCCTCGCAGCGCAGGTTGAATTGCTTCCATGTGTGAGGATTTGCGGATGAAGGTTTCTACCGTTGCGCCGCCGCCGATCGCGATCGTGGTTCCGAGCTACGACACGACCAAGCAGCAGGACGATCAGACCAAGACCAAGGACGCCGACCCGACCTACAAGCCGCAGCCGCCCGCGCCGCTGCCGCCGGGTCAGGGCACGCGGATCGATCAGCTCGCCTGATCGATCCTTTCGAAGACGGATCGCCCAATTCGGTCGATCCGGCCTGTTGCGCGTCCGGCCGCATCGTTGCCGGGTAGCGAGATCAATATCATGCGCGCCCCGGGGCCCTGCCGCATGATCGCAAGACTGCCGTTTGCCGAACACGATCTTAGGCGTCGCCACGGGCGCGCGGCTGGTCGCGCTTGCGCGAACGTTGCACTGGCTCTCCGCATTCCCTGCTGCACCCGGCCTGCCTCAGCGTTCCGCACATTCCGCCACGCCTCGGCAATTTCCCCTTTCGGGCACACTGACGCCGAGCTGCGCGTCTTCCTGTCCATTGTCGAGATCGGCGGGGTTCCTGACGTGGCCAGAAGCATGGGCCTCGCCGAAACGACGATCAAGACCCATCTCGCCCGGACCTTCGCCAAGACGGGAACCCAACGACAAGCGGATCTGGTTCGGCTCGTGGCGGCCTTTACGCCATCGATCAAGGTCTGACCGCAATCGCTGTCGCGCCCCGGCCGCATGTTTGCCGGAAACAAATGCGATCAATGCACCGGCGTGGGATAGAACAAGATCGACAATGATCGCCAAACTGCTGCTGCAGAACACGATCACCACCATCGCGATGGGCGCGCTGCTGTTCGCATCCGCAGGGACCTTGCGCTGGCCCTCGGCCTGGGTGTTCCTCGCAACATGTATCCTGCTCGGCCCGCTCTGCGGCTGGTGGCTCTACCGGATCGATCCGGCGTTGCTCGCCGAGCGTCTGCGGCCGGTCCTGCAGAAGGACCAGCCCGCCGCGGATAAGGTGTTCATGAGCGTCTTCGTCGTTGCGATGCTGGCCTGGCTGGTGCTGATAGGCGTCGACCGGCGCATGCAATGGTCCGACATGCCGGTCGCGTTGCAGGCAGTCGGCTTCGCGCTGTTCCTGCTCTCGACGCTGTTCACACTCTGGGTGTTCCGCGAGAACTCGTTCGCTGCCCCCGTGGTGAAGCTGCAAGCCGAGCGCGCGCAGCGCGTGATCTCGAGCGGCCCCTACGCCCATGTGCGTCATCCCATGTATAGCGGCATGATCCTGTTCTTTGCCGGCGTGCCGCTGCTGCTGGGCTCGTGGTGGGGACTTCTGATGGTCCCGATGCTGGTCCTCTTGTTCGCGATCCGCATCGGCATAGAGGAACGCACCTTGCGCGAGGGCCTGCAGGGCTATGCCGACTACGCCGCACGAGTGCGCTATCGCCTGGTGCCAGGCGTCTGGTGAGAGCGCCCCGCTCTCCCGTGCACCTCACAGAAAATCGCGCCGCCTCCTCCGATCGACTGACGTCGCAGCAAGTGAACCTCGCTAGAGGAACCCGCACCGACGCAACGGGAGACGACGATGTTCTGCAAGCCCCCCTGCCCCGAGGAGCATGACCTCTCTCCCGTCCGCGATGATTCAAACAATCGGTCTGCGCCGCAGCGTTCGCAAGCGCGCGCCGGCCACGATGCGCTCGGGCGATTGATCGCGCCCGAAGCGGCCGGTCCGGAACGGGGGCTGCCGCCAGCCTCCCTCCGGACCGGCTAGAGTTTCTTGTCTTCGCGTTTTCTTGACGCGAACCGGTATCCACTTCGCTCGAAAACGCTCTAGCCATCCAACTCGCGATAGCGGCGAAAAATGCCCTGCTCGTTGAAGGGAATGCGGCGCCGGCTTTCCCGATAGGCCTTGATGTTCGGCCGCGCAGCGACCCGATCATGCAGGCTGACGAGGCCCGGAATGTCTGTCTCGAACGCCGTCATGCGCTTGGGGAAGGCATAGCGCAGCCCCGCGACGATCTGGAACAACGACAGATCGACATAGGTCAGCCTGCGGCCGGTGACATAGGCGCCGCCATTCTCGTTGAGAAGCTGCTCGAAATAGCCGAGATATTTCGGCACGCGCTCGCTCCAGAAATCGGCGGTGCGCTTCTTCGCCGGCGGCTTCTGGTCCTCGTAATAGAGCGAGGGCCCGAGCGGATGATGGGTGTCGTGGATTTCGACCACGAGGTCGGTGATGGTGAGCTGAAGCTGGTGCACCCAGAGCCGGCCGGCCTCCGTCTTGGGCGCGAGCCCATGACGGGCGCCGAGATAGAGCAGGATATTGGCGGTCTGGCCGATGACGAGCTTGCCCGCTTTCAGGAACGGCGGCGCAAAGGGCGTCGTACCCTTTTTCGCGTCCATCATCTTCATCATCGCAGCCGTCCCGCGCGCTCCACGCGCGACGTCCGCATAAGCGGCTCCCGCCTCCTCCAGCGCCAGCCGCACGTATTCGCCGCGGCCCTGGATCTCGGGCCAGTAGTAGAGCTCGTATTTCATGAGAGAGGTCCGTGAACGTGAACGCGTACGGACCAATGTAGCATGCGGCTCGGGGTTCCGTCAGAGTGAGACGGAGCGTTCGCGCAACCCGCTCGTCATTGCGAGCGCAAGCGAAGCAATCCAGACTGCCTCTGCGGAAAGACTCTGGATTGCTTCGTCGCTTCGCTCCTCGCAATGACGAGCGGAAAGAGCTTCGCGCCCTTAACTCAATTCGCGGCAAAACAATACAGCAAGCCGTCGCCGCCGGTGCTCTTCAGATCGGCCTGCGAGCAGCCGCCCTCGGGACCGCGCGAGGGATGCGAGCTATTCCAGGACTTCGACGGTTCGTCGTCGCGCAGACCTCGCCGATCGGCATGGCCGACGACCGCGGCGCCTTGCGTGCTCGACGTCCAGTTCTTGCAGGTCTTGTCGTCACCGGCCGCGAACGCGGTGCCGTCGGGTTGCGTTCCCGTCAGGACGTCGTGCCGGTTCGGCGTATCGCCGGCGCCGTTGATGACCTCCCCTTTCTCACTGAGCGCCGTCTGCTTGGTGAGGTTGTTGGCCGCGCCGTGCAGTTCGGCAACATCCTTGGCAATCACCGTGCCCTTGGCGTTCTGCCACGGTCCCTTGCCGATGCGGTCCTTGGCATTGACGGCCGGTTTGCCGTCGGCGGCCTGCGTCGAGAGATAGGCGCGCCAGGTCTTGGTGCCGGCGCCGCCGGCCTGCGCAAGCTTCTGGCATTGTGCGTCGGCTCCCTCGAGCCCGCCGAGATCGGCGCCCTTGCCCGGACCGCTGGAGGTCACGAAGAACGTCATGTCGGCCGACTGCGCTTGCGCCGATGGCGTCGCCAGCAAGGCCATTGCGAGCGCAAGGCCTGAAATCGTCACGGTTCTCTCGATGCGGATCACGTTGTCCTCCCGTTGTGCTTGTCGTTGGCCGCCTGATTCAACCCGAGCCGCGCCTGCTTATTCCGATGCGGCGATACCAGACGCCGAAAAGAAAAAGGCGCCGTGCGGAAGCACGACGCCTTGGTTTCACATTCCGCGAGCGATCAGTTGGTCTGCTGGATCGCCGACAATTCCCAGCCGTTGCCGGGCCGCCGGGCAAACGTCCAGACCTCGGTGACTTCGCCCGGCTGCTCGCTGCCGGCGACGACCGTGCCGCTGTTGCGCTCCAGCGTCTTGTCGGTGAGCGCAAAGCGCAGCGCCACCGTGGCGTAGTCGGTCTCGCCTTCGCGCCAGGCTTCGGCGAGGTCGCCCTGCAGAAGCTTGACGTCGGTCACCTTGTTGACGACGTTGCGCGCGCGGTTCTGGGCGAGGTCCTGCTCGAAATAGGAGACCATCTCCGGCGTCGCGAGCGTGTGCAGCTTGGCCACGTCCTCGTTCGACCAGGCGGCCTGGATATCGCCGAGCAGGCGCTCGAACGATTCGTAATCGTCCGGCTTGATCTCGAGCGGCGCGTTGTTGGCGTTGGCGCCAAAGCCGAAGCCACCAAGTCCGCCACCGAGGCCGCTGCGCTGGTTCGGCTGCGGTCCGGAAGCTGCGCCTGAGTCGGCATTGGCATAAGCCGCCTGCGGCGTGTGACGGCGCTGCCACCAGGACATTGCCAGCCGCACCACCAGCACCACCAGCACGATCTGGATGATCAGGCCCAGGATCGAGGACAGGCCGCCGAGGCCGCCGAACAGGCCGCCGCCGAACAGCATGCCGAGCAGGCCGGCGCCGAGGAAGCCA
>NZ_JALBGZ010000304.1:0-7132 GCF_023006515.1 Bradyrhizobium sp. PRIMUS42 | reverse complement strand
AGCAGCTCTGGACCGGCCGCTACGATCGCGACATCGGCGACCTCTTCGCGATGCAGGACGAGATCACCACCAACCTGTCCGCCGCCATCGCCACCGAGATCGTCCGGGCCGAGGCCTCGGCGCCGGCGCGCCTGAGCACCGACGTGAGCGCCTGGGACCGCTTCCTCAAGGGCCTGTCGCATTACTACCGGCAGACCAAGGAAGACCTGGCCGCCGCCGTCGACCTGTTCCGGGAGGCCATCCGGCTCGATCCCAAACTGTCGATCGCGCACGCCTATCTCGCCACGATCCAGATCCAGAGCATCCAGTTCGGCTGGGTCAAGGGCACGCGGGAGATGTGGGCCGAAGCGATGAACCTCGCCGAAACCAGCGTCCGGCTCGACCCGCGCTCCTCCTTCGCGTTTTCGATCCTGTCCTGGGCTCACGGCATGGAGGGGCACTACGAGGCCGCGATGGACGCCGCCAAGCGTGCGGTCGCGCTCAACCCCTACGACAACGGCGCGCGCGGCGTGCTGGGCATCTGCCATTTCGTCATCGGCGAGCACCGCGAGGCGATCGAGCTGTTTTCGATGGCGGTGCAGCGCGACAACAGCGACCCACGCTACCAATGGGCGGCGCTGAACGCCTTCAGTCACTACCTGTTACGCCAATATGACGCGACCCTGTCATGGGCCCGCGAACAGCTCTACATCAACCCGAACCACATGCAGGCGCTGGCGATCCGTGCCGCGGCATTGGCTCAGATGGGACGGAGTGGCGAGGCGAGCGAGGCCGTCGGCGTGCTGATGGGAAACTATCCAACCCTGAATGTCGACAGGCACTTGCGCAACTTCCACTGGAAGCGGCCTGAGGACCTCGCCCATTACCGCGAGGGGCTGCTGAAGGCCGGCGTGCCGCTCGGCAAGCTGACCCTGGTGCAGAGCGACGTCAAACGCGCCGCCGAGTCCTGAACAGCGGCATGGGCGCTCTTGGCAGTCAGGGCTTGGCAGTCAGGGCTCTTGGCATCCCCTGACCGGTCCCCTGGCAAATCCGCACCGGCTTTTGTTGACACGACAGTGAATTCGGCCACACTTCGCTACACGCTGAAGTAGTATCACCTGCTGTCGGTTTGTTAGGACTTTCCGCGCTCTAACAGCGCGCCTGCGCATTTCGATTCGCTGTTTTCAGGATTTGGGCCATGCATCATCCCACTTCGAAGCCGCCCTTCGATCCCTCGATCCCGGTCTCGCCGAACAATCCCTGTCCGTTCCTGCGCGGCCTCGTCGGTGAAGGTTTCGTCGAGGGCGGGACCGTCCCGCTCAACACGCTCTCGCAGACCATCGCGAATGCGACCGGCGAGACGGGGCTGAAGAAGATCTCGGCCCGCATCCAGGTCCGCGGCGTTGCGCTCATCGCCAACGGTATCGGTCACATTCTGAAGAGCATCTGGTCGGGCGCGCAGCTCGACGCGCTGCGCGGTGGTCCGCTCGACAAGCGCGGCGCCGGCTCGCGCATCCTCAGCGTCGACGGCAAGGTCAACGAGGACGAGATCGCGCGGCTCGCGAGCTTCGGCCGGACCTACACCGACCCGAACACCGGCAGCAGCGAGCCCGGCCTCAACGCCGCGGAAATCAAGACCTTCATGCGCGACAACCTCAAGCGCGCCGGCAGCGCCGCACGCTGGTACTACCCGCTGCTGATGAAGTTCGAATGGCCCATCCTCTTGAAGATCATCGGCAAGGGCAAGAATGACGGGGAGCGTTATCTCAGCGTGGCCGACGTGCGCACGCTGTTCAACGAGCGCAGATTCCCCGACCGTATCAACCAGCGGATATTGTCGCAGCCGCTGCTGTCGGCCTGCCAGCTCCGCTTTCGCTGGGCGGTCGCGCTGACGGCGTTCGTCATCGGCCTTGGCCTCGTCGCACTGGTGGCCGTCGCCGAATTCCCCAACCAGGTCCGCGCCATGCTGCCGCAGAAGGGGATCCTCGTGAATCTTCTGCCGCCGCCCTTGCCTGCGGTCCCGGAGACGAAGGCCGCCTTCTGGCTCGAGCAGAACTGGTCGCTGAAGGACCGGCACTGGTTCCATCATGCCAGCCAGGGCACCGCGACCTTCCCGGTGCCCTACGAATGGTTCATGGCGTTGGAGCAGCCGCGGCTTCATCTGTTCTCAAAGCCGGGCATGATGAAGGACAGCACCTATCTCGAAGGCTTCGGCTTCATCCCGAGCCCGCAGTCGATCCAGACCGACATGACGACACTGCGCCGCTTCGGTTACGCCAATGTCTATGAGACGACGCAGGTGCCGGACTGGTCGACCAGGTGGACGCCGGCGGAGAACGTCGACGGCCTGCCGGTCGGCTTCGCGCGGATGTCCGGCGTCGTCGATCCCGCGACCGGCCGTCGCGAGGAGGACAAGATCGGGCTGACCTGCTCGGCCTGCCACACCGGCCAGATCCATTACCAGGGCGTGGACGTCCGCTTCGACGGCGGCCCAGCCATGACCGACCTGAAGAAGCTGGAACTCTCCACCGGCCTTTCGATCGCCTACACCCTGTACGTCCCGTTCCGCTTCCAACGCTTTGCCGATCGCGTGCTCGGCCCCGACGCCAGCAAGACGGACCGCGCCGCGCTCAAGCAGAAGCTCAGCGCGATCGGCACGTTCCTGATCGACTGGGCGAAAACCCAGCAACAGACGATTGAAGGCAAGAAGACCTGGAACGGCAGGCAGCAGCAGGACACAGAGGAAGGTTTCGGCCGCCTCGACGCGCTCAACCGTATCGGCAACCAGGTCTTCTCGCAGGATCTCGCGCTGAGCGGGGTCAAGGGATTCGAGAAGAACCTGCACGCCCAGGACGCACCGGTCAGCTACCCCCCGATCTGGACCGTGCCCTGGTTCAAGTTCGCCCAATACGACGCCTCGATTGAGCAGCCGTTGATCCGCAATGCCGGCGAAGCGCTCGGCGTGACCGCGCTGCTCAATCTGTCCGACGCCTATCCGGAGGAAAGGCTGTGGCGGTCCTCCGTCCACATCAGGACACTCGGCTGGATCGAGGACATGCTGAGAGGTCCCGATCCGTTCAAGCCGGCCGATCCTTCCACCGGTCCGAAGTTCGGCGGCCTGCTCGCGCCGAAATGGCCTTCGCAGATTCTCGGCGATGCATGGCGGCTGAAGCCGGATCGCGTCGAGCGCGGCCGCGCCATCTACGCCGAGATGTGCTCCGGATGCCACCTGCCGGCCGTCGACACTCCCGCCTTCTGGTCATCGAAGCATTGGGAGCCGAACGGCGACAGCAAGGTCCTGAACGCGGTGACGATCCCCCTCGACGAGATCAAGACGGACCCCGAACAGTCGCTCGTTCTCAGCAAGAGGATCGTCGATGTGCCCGGCTTCCTGAAGGTGAATACGGCCGACCTCCAGACATGGTGGCAATGCGAGGTCCCGACCGCGAGCACCTCGCCCAACGAGATGGTCTATGCGCTCGGCCTGATGACGGTGGTCGATCTCGTCGCCCGCAAATGGATGGACGACGAGAAGGTCACGGACGCCGAACGAGCGAAACTGTGGAATCTGGCGCGCAAGAACTGTCTCAATCCGGCGCCTGATCCGCGTTATCGCGCGCGGCCGCTGAACGGCATATGGGCCACGGCGCCTTATCTGCACAACGGTTCGGTGCCCTCGTTGTATTGGCTGCTGAAGCCGGCGAGCGAGCGCCCGCAAAAATTCTGCATGGGCCGCCGCGACTATGACCCTGACACCGTGGGCTTTGCGGTGACCGCGGACGAGAAATGCAAGACGGGCGAAACGCAGTTCTCGGCGGGGTCAGAGAAGGATCCGATCCAGGGCAACAGCGTGCTCGGCCATTCCTTCGAGCGCAAGGACGGCGAGCCGAAACGCCCCGGCGTGATCGGCCGCGTGTTCAAGGACGACGCCGAGCGCTACGATTTGATCGAATATCTAAAGACGCTGTAGCGGACCCGTACTTCGTCATTGCGAGCGAAGCGAAGCAATCCAGACTGTCTCCGCGGAAGCAGCCTGGATTGCTTCGTCGCAAGGGCTCCTCGCAATGACGGAGAACGAGGACTCCCTCGTCGTCACTGCCCTCTCACTTGAACAGCGGCGTACCCGGCACGAAGGCGTCGAAGGCGGCCCAGAACTGGGAGCGGTAGCGATCCTGTTCCTGGAGGATCTCGTGCTTGGCGCCGGCGATCACGAGATGGGAGCCGGCGCGCAAGTGATAGGCGAATTCCTCGATCGCCGCGGTGGAGACCACGGCGTCGTTAGAGGCCGCCAGCATCAGGATCGGTTGGCGGATCTGCGAGGGGTAGTTCACGCCCTTGAACGTGTTCATCGCGCGGAACGCGGTATCGGCCCAGGCCACGGTCGGTGACGCCAGCCCGAGCGTCGGGTCCTCCTCCAGGATCGCGGCATTGCGTGCATAGCGCACCGGATCGCTGGTCACGGGATTGTTGATGAAGGGATCGAGACCGGTGAGGCGATCGCTGCCGCCGGGGACGTAACGGCCGCCCTGCCCGAGCAGCCGCATCGTCTTGAGCAGCGCACGCACCGGAAACGAGGTGGTGCGGCCGGGCAGGTCGATCATCGGCGCCGACAGCACCATGCGGTCGAACCAGCGCTTGCCCGCATGCGCCACCCGCAGCATCACCGTGCCGCCCATGGAGTGGGCCAGCGCGAAGAACGGCGGCGGGCAATCCGGCAGCACCACCTGCTGCACGAAGGCCTCGACGTCGACCTCGAAATCGGAGAAATCGCGCACATATCCCTTGCGCGGATCGCGCAGGCGGCGCGAGGAATGGCCCTGTCCGCGCCAGTCGATCATCGCCACCGCAAAGCCGCGGTCACGCAGATCGCGCACGGTCTCGAAATATTTCTCGATCTGCTCGCTGCGTCCGGTGAAGACGCAGACGGTGCCCTTGCGGCCCGCCGGCGGCGCCCAGCGCGCAAAGCGCAGCTCGGCGCCATCGGGCGTCTTGATGGTGCCGCTGACGACGTTTTCGGGGACGGGATTGGACGGGATCGAGACCAGCGTCATGATTGGAGGTGCTTGGGCGCGAAGTGCTGCAAATCAAGGGGCCAAAGCGCCGAAAAGGCGCAAATGCCGCCCTCTTGAACGCCGTCTCGTTCCACCCATATCATCTTCGTGCAGGCCGCTACCAGTGTTTCGGAACCGGAACATGAGGCTGCACACAGACTAAAGCCCGGCCCGATTGGCGGGCGGGTTACCAAACAGTCGCTCAATGGAGGACTTGACCATGCGTAGCTACGATCTCACCCCGTTCTATCGTTCCACCGTCGGCTTCGACCGCCTCTTCAGCCTGCTCGACCAGGCCGGTTCGGACGGCAGCCCCGGTTATCCCCCCTACAACATCGAGCGTACCGGCGAGAACGCCTACCGCATCACCGTTGCGGTCTCGGGCTTCGCCAGGGATGAGCTCTCCATCGTCGCGAAGGAAAATACGCTGACGATCAAGGGCGAGAAGGTCGCCAACGAGAACTCGAAGTCCGAAGTGCTCTACCGCGGCATCGCCGCGCGTGCTTTCGAGCGCGCCTTCCAGCTCGCCGACTTCGTGCAAGTGAAGGACGCCTCGCTCGAGAATGGCCTGCTTCATGTCGATCTCGTCCGCGAGATTCCCGAGGCGAAGAAACCGCGCCAGATCGCGATCAACACCGGCGCACCGAAGGCGCAGGTGATCGAGAACTCGGCCGCCCAAGCCGCCTAAGCAGCACGCGACTTCCAGGTTGAGAAAACGCCCCGGTGCCCCGGGGCGTTTTTTTGCTTGTTCCGTCGTTGCCTCGCTAAACGTTCGCGAGCAGCCGGCTGGTTTTCGGTTGAACTGGAAATACAGGGTCGAGTCTGTCGTTCTACGTTACCGCCCACACTCCGTAACCTTGCTTACGCGTCTCGTGTGCGCCCGATCAGGACGTTTGTCACGGATGAGTGACCAAGCGTAACGCCGCCACCCCGGGCACCGTCCTTTGGACATCGAACACAAAATGAGACGGAGAACGATCATGACACTTTGGCGCAGCCTTTTCGTCGCCGCGAGCCTGCTGGTGGCCCCCCTCAGCCTCGCTCACGCACAGACGCCGCAGACCGTGAAGGCGACCAACGTCGTGCTGGTGCACGGCGCCTGGGCCGACGGCTCGAGCTGGTCGGAGGTGATCCCGATCCTCCAGGCCGCGGGCCTGCATGTGACGGCCGTGCAGAATCCGCTGTCGTCGCTTGCCGACTCTGTCGAGGCAACCAAGCGCGCGCTGGCCGAGCAGGATGGTCCCACGGTGCTGGTCGCCCATTCCTGGGGCGGCACCGTGATCAGCCAGGTCGGCACCGACCCGAAGGTCACCGGCCTTGTCTATATCGCCGCCCGCGCGCCCGATGCGAACGAGGATTTCGTCGCACTGTCCAAGCAGTTTCCCGCAGGCCCGGCCCGCGCCGGCATCGTCGAGCGCGACGGCACCACCAAGCTCTCGGAGGACGCCTTCCTGAAGTACTTTGCCAATGGCGTGAAGCCGGAGCGGGCGAAGGAGCTCTACGCAGTGCAATGGCCGACGGCGGCCTCGATCTTCGCCGGCCGCACCACGGAGGCGGCGTGGCACGCCAAGCCGAGCTGGTACGCGGTGTCGAAGAACGACTACACCATCAATCCCGATCTCGAACGCTTCCTCGCCAAACGCATGAACGCCACCGCCATCGAGCTCGATGCCGGCCACCTCTCGCTGGTGTCGCATCCGAAGGAGGTGGCGAATTTGATCCTGGAAGCGGCGGGGTATCCGCGGAGCTGAGCGGCGATCGCTTTCATGCAAAAGGCGCCCGAGATTTTCGGGCGCTTTTTGTTGTGCTCACTCTCACCCCGAGGTCGTCCCTGCGTTCGCAGGAATCCATACCGCGTGATCTATCGGTGGAATGAGTGCGCGTACAGGACTCCGAATCTTCGCCAAACTGCACCCTGGAGTTATGGGTCCCTGCGTTCGCATGCGTTCGCAGCGACGACAGCGTCAGTGTGGCTGGCGCCGTCACGCCAAACCCGCCTCGCTAATCCAGCCCCTGCGCCGCCGGCATCTCCTGCGTCGGCAGAATCGTTGGAGCCGGCTTGGCTTGGCCGACGGTCGGTCCGGCGGCCTGAGGTGCCGCCT
>NZ_JALBGZ010000303.1:0-7145 GCF_023006515.1 Bradyrhizobium sp. PRIMUS42 | reverse complement strand
CGTCATCGTCGCCAAGGGCGTCGAGGCGCGCGAGCGCATCAAGGCCAAGATCGAGAACGCGGCTGCCGACGGCATGCTGTCCGAGGCGCGCGTGCGCGTCGATCGCTTCAACTTCGGTCCGCCGGTCGGCTTCCCCGTCCAGTTCCGCGTGATCGGTCCCGATGCCAACAAGGTGCGCGAGATCGCCTACCAGGTTCGCGACGTCATGCGGCAGAACAAGAGCGTCAAGGACGTCCAGCTCGACTGGAACGAGCAGTCGCCTTACCTCAAGCTCGTCGTCGACCAGGATCGCGCCCGCGCCATGGGCCTGACCCCGCAGGAGGTCTCACAGGCGCTCGCGATGCTGATCTCGGGCGCGCAGGTTACGACCATTCGCGACGGCATCGAGAAGGTGGCCGTGGTCGCCCGTGCGACCCCCTCCGAACGTCTCGATCTTGGCGGCGTCGGTGATCTCACCATCACCTCGCGTAACGGCGTGGCCGTGCCGCTGCAGCAGATCGCCAAGATCGAGTATGCCCACGAGGAGCCGATCATGTGGCGGCGTAACCGCGACATGGCCATCACCGTGCGCTCCGACGTCGTCGATGGCGTGCAGGCGCCTGACGTCACGGGTCAGATCACGCCGAAGCTGAAGCCGATCATTGATCACCTCGAGCCGGCCTACCGCATCGAGGCGGGCGGCGCGTTCGAGGAATCCGCCAAGGGCAACGCCTCGATCTTCGTCCTCTTCCCGCTGATGGTCATGGTGATGCTGACGCTGCTGATGATCCAGCTTCAGAGCTTCTCGCGCCTGATCCTGGTGTTCCTGACCGCACCGCTCGGCATCGTCGGCGCCTCCTTCGGCCTCAACGTCGCCAATGCCCCGTTCGGCTTCGTGGCGCTGCTCGGCCTGATCGCGCTCGCCGGCATGATCATGCGCAACACGGTCATCCTGGTCGATCAGATCGAGACCGATGTTTCGCACGGCCTCACCAGGCGCGAGGCGATCATTGAGGCAACCGTCCGCCGCGCCCGTCCGGTGGTGCTGACCGCGCTCGCCGCCATCCTCGCCATGATCCCGCTGTCGCGCTCGGCATTCTGGGGCCCGATGGCGATCACGATCATGGGCGGATTGTTCGTCGCGACGTTCCTGACGCTCTTGTACCTGCCGGGCCTCTACGCCCTCTGGTTCCGCAAGAGCCTGGACGAAGCCGGCACGCCCGAGCAGCCTGCCGCGCCGCAACATGGCAGCGATGACCCCCGCGCAATTCCGCTTGCTGAGGCGGCTGAATAAGTGAGAAAACTACCGACGAACGAGTCCTGAATGATGGCCCTGATTTCGGAACATATCGAAGGCGACACCCGAGACCGTATTCTGGAGGTGGCCGAGCGGCTGTTCCGCCAGATTGGCTATCAGAAGACTACGGTCGGCGACATCGCCAAAGAACTGCGGATGAGCCCCGCCAACGTCTATCGCTTCTTCGAATCGAAGAAGGCGATCCATCATTCGGTGGCGCGGGGCCTGATGGGTGAGGTCGAGCTCGAGGCGCAGCGGATCGTGGCAGGGCCCGGACCGGTACTCCCGCGCTTCCGCGAACTGCTCACTACCATCCATCGCATGAACACCGAGCGTTACGTCGGCGACAACAAGCTGCACGAGATCGTCGAGATCGCGATGGAGGAGGACTGGGACGTCTGCGTCGCCCATATGGACCTGATCACCACGACGATCGGTCAGATGATTGCGCAGGGCACAGCCACCGGCGAGTTCGAGGCGCCGGACCTGGAGCTGGCCTCGATGTGCGCCTGCACCGCGATGATGCGGTTCTTCCACCCGCAGATGATCGCCCAATGCGCCGCCAAGCCGGGCCCGTCCATCGATCAGATGATCGATTTCGTCATCGCGGGTCTGTCGCCGCGCCACTGACTCATGTTTTGAGTTGACCGTCATTCCGGGGCGATGCGAAGCATCGAACTCCGGTGCGCAATTGCGCACCTGAGAATCTCGAGATTCCGGGTTCGGTCCTGCGGACCACCCCGGAATGACGGAAAACGGAGAAACAAGCGCGTGACCGACAAAGATCTCTATTTCTACGAGCCTTCCAAGGGCCACGGCCTCAAGCACGATCCCTTCAACGCCATCATCGCGCCGCGGCCGATCGGCTGGATCTCCTCGCGCGACACCAAGGGCCACGTCAACCTCGCGCCCTACAGCTTCTTCAACGCGTTCTGCTACGTGCCGCCGATCATCGGCTTCTCCTCCACCAACTGGAAGGACTCGGTCGAAAACATCCAGCAGACCGGCGAGTTCGTCTGGAATCTCGCCACGATGGATCTCGCCAAGCACATGAACGCGACCGCGGCGCATGTCGCCCCTGAAGTCGACGAGTTCGAGATCGCGGGCCTCACCGCCGTGCCCGGCAAGCTGGTCAACGTGCCGCGCGTCGGCGAAAGCCCCGTGGCCTTTGAGTGCAAGGTGTCCGACATCATCCGCCTCAAGGGCGCCGACGGCAAGCAGGCCGACGCCTGGCTGACGCTGGGCGAGGTCGTTGCCGTCCACATCGACAAGGCCATGATCAAGGACGGCGTCTACCAGACCGCCGCCGCCCGCCCGATCGTCCGGGCCGGCCGCCGCGGCGATTATTTCGAGATCAAGCCGGAAAACATGTTCGAGATGGTGCGGCCGGATTAGGCCGGGCCGCCGCTCTCTCCCCATCGTCATTCCGGGGCGCGCCCCGGAATGACGATGGGGCGACATCTCTCCGCATTCCCCTCCCGGAACTGCTCGCGCACCCTGGCCGTTATGGCCCGGGGGCCGCCCGGCCGCGTCAATTTTGCAGGCGAAGTGTTCGCCTCCGCCAGCCAGTTTCCGCTAAAATGCCCGACAACCGCGCCGATGCATGAGGTCAGCCATGAGCTTCCGCCGCGACACCCTGACAAAGCCGATCTTCTCCTGGGCACGCGGCGTGCTGCCGGCGATGTCCGACACCGAGCGCGAGGCGCTGGAGGCGGGCGACGTCTGGTGGGACGCCGACCTCTTCACCGGCAACCCTGACTGGTCGAAGCTTCTGAAGATCCCGCAGGCGACGCTGACCAGCGAGGAGCAGGCGTTCCTGAGCGGCCCCGTTGACGAGCTGTGCGCCATGCTCGACGAATGGAAGATCTTCTGGGAATGGCGCGACCTGCCGCCGGACGTCTGGCATTTCGTCAAGCGTGAGAAATTCTTCGGCATGATCATTCCGAAGGAATTCGGCGGCCTCGGCTTCTCGCCCTATGCGCATTCCGAAGTCGTGCGAAAAATCTCGACGCGCTCGATCGCGGCCGCCGTGACCGTGATGGTGCCGAACTCACTCGGTCCCGGCGAGTTGCTGATGCGCTTCGGCACGAAAGAGCAGCAGGCGCGCTGGCTGCCGCGGCTTGCCGACGGCCGCGAGATTCCCTGCTTCGGCCTCACCAGCCCCGAAGCCGGCTCCGACGCGGCCTCCATGGTCGACACCGGCATCATCTGCAAGGGCGAGTTCGAGGGGCGCGAGGTCGTTGGCCTCAGGCTCAACTGGCACAAGCGCTACATCACGCTCGGGCCCGTCGCGACGCTCCTGGGACTCGCCTTCAAGGCCTATGATCCCGATCACCTCGTAGGGAGCCAGGAAGAGCTCGGCATCACCGTGGCGCTGATCCCGACCAATTTGGCCGGCGTCGAGATCGGGCAGCGCCATCTGCCGTCGATGCAGGTGTTCCAGAACGGTCCGAACCGGGGCCGCGACGTTTTCATTCCGCTCGACTATGTCATCGGTGGCCAGGCGCGCCTCGGGCAAGGCTGGAAGATGCTGATGACCGCGCTCGCCGCCGGCCGCGGCATCTCGCTGCCGTCGCTCTCTGCTGCGGGTGCCGCTTATGCGGCCCGCACCACCGGCGCCTATGCCCGTATCCGCGAGCAGTTCGGCATCTCTATCTCCAAGTTCGAAGGCGTTGAGGAGCCGCTCGCGCGCATCGTCGGCACCGCCTATCAGCTGGACGCGGCGCGGCGACTGACCTGCGCGGCGCTCAATGCCGGCGTTCATCCTGCCGTCATCTCCGGCATCATGAAGCTGCATGCGACCGAGCGGATGCGCACGGCGATCGACGACGCCATGGACATCCATGGCGGCAAGGCCGTGATCGACGGCCCGCAGAACTATCTCGGCAATCTCTACCGCGTCGTGCCAGTCGGGATTACGGTCGAAGGCGCCAACATCCTGACTCGCAATCTCATTGTGTTCGGACAGGGCGCGATCCGCGCGCATCCTTATCTGCTCGACGAGATGAATGCGCTCGCCGATTCCGATCGCGAACGCGGGCTCACTGCGTTCGACGCGGCATTCTGGAAGCATGCCGGCCACAGCTTCCGGACGCTGTTCCGCGCCTTCAGCCGGAGCTGGACCTTTGGTGCCTTCGCGCTGGCGCCCGATGCGGGCGACGCCACGCCATTCTATCGCCAGCTCTCGCGCTACTCCGCCGCTTTCGCGCTCTGCGCCGACATGGCGCTGCTGACGCTCGGCGGCGCGCTCAAGCGCAAGGAGATGCTGTCGGCGCGTTTCGGCGACATTCTCTCCGAGCTGTATCTGCTCTCGGCCGCACTCAAGCGCTGGGAGGACGAGGGCCGGCAGAAGGAGGACTTTGCCGCGCTGGAATGGTGCATGGCGACGGGGTTTCGGACCATCGAGAACCGGCTCGCCGAGATCCTCGCCAATTTGCCGAACCGCTTCGTCGCAGCCTTCCTCAAGTTCGTGGTTCAGCCCTTCGGCGCCCGCGTGCTCGGCCCCTCCGACCGCATCGTGCATCAATGCGCGAGCCTGGTGCTGGAGCCCTCGGCGGCACGCGAGCGCCTCACGCCGGATCTGGCCCATGTCGACGACGACGGCGGCTTTGCGCGGCTGGAGCGCGCGTTCAAGCTGGTCGCAGCCACGGAGGCCATCGCCAAGCGCATGCGCGCTGCGCATGTTCGCGACTGGGAGGAAGCGGTCGCCAAAGGCGTGATCACGCAAGCCGAAGGCGAGCAGCTCTCTGTTGCCCGCAAAGCCGTCACTGACGTGATCGAGGTCGACGATTTTGCACCGGAGGCGCTGTCGCCGATTTACAGGAAATCCGGCGACGTGCATCAGTTCTTCCAGGAACTCGGTGAACAGAGGGCGGCGAGCTGATGGCGCGACCGGTATTCATCGTCGACGGCAGTCGCACGCCGTTTCTGAAGGCGCGGTCGGGGCCGGGGCCGTTCACGCCGGTCGATCTTGCCGTGCAATGCGGACGGCCGCTCTTGGCGCGCCAGCCGTTTTCGCCCGACAGCTTCGATCAGGTCATCCTCGGCTGCGTCAACGTGATCGCGGACGAGATGAACCCGGCCCGCGTCGCCGCGCTCCGGCTCGGTATGGGCGAGGACATGGTCGCCTTCACCGTGCAGATCAATTGCGGCTCCGGGATGCAGTCGATCGATAGCGCCTATCGCTATATCCGCGAAGGCCATGCCGACATGATCCTCGCCGGCGGCGCCGAGGCCCTGAGCCACGCGCCGCTGGTCTGGCCCAATTCGGGCGTGCGCTGGTTCGCCGGGTTTGCCACCGCCAAGGGCGTGGCGGCCAAGCTGGCCGCTGCCTTCAAATTGCGGCCGAGCGACCTCAAGCCGATCATCGGCCTCGAGCGCGGGCTGACCGATCCGATCACCAATCTGAACATGGGCCAGACCGCCGAGGTGGTCGGCCATCTCTTCGGCATCACCCGCGCACAGTCCGATGCCTATGCCGCTGAAAGCCACCGCCGGCTCGCCCACGCGCAAGGCGCGGGCTTCCTGAAGGGCGAGGTCGAGACCGCGTTCTCCCGCGACGGTAAGTTCTTCGACCATGACGATGGCGTACGTCCGGACTCCACGGCAGAGACACTCGCAAAACTCCGGCCGGTGTTCGAGCGCCCCTGGGGCCAGGTCACCGCCGGCAATTCTTCGCAGATCACCGACGGCGCCTCCTGGGTGATCCTGGCCTCCGACGCGGCGGTCGCAAAGCACAAGCTCACGCCGAAAGCCGCGATCGTGGACAGCAACTGGGCGGCGCTCGATCCCGGCATTATGGGGCTCGGCCCGGTGATGTCGGCAACGCCGCTGCTCCAGCGCAACGGCCTCACCGTCACGGACGTCGAGACCTGGGAGCTGAATGAGGCCTTTGCCACCCAGGTGCTCGGTTGTCTCGCCGCCTGGAACGACGACAAATTCTGCCGGGAGATCCTCGGGCTCGATGGCGCTGCTGGCGAGATCGACCGTGACAGGCTCAACGTCGATGGCGGCGCGATCTCGCTCGGTCATCCCGTCGGCACCTCTGGCAACCGCATCGTGCTGCATCTCGTCAACGCGATGAAGCGGCTTGGCACGCGGCGCGGAATTGCCACCGAATGCATCGGCGGCGGGCTCGGCGGCGCCATGCTTATCGAGGCGGTGTGACCATGGATTCCAAGATCATGACCGCGCTCGGCGACCGCGTCCTTGAGCTCGGACCCAAGCCCGCGACGGACAGTCCATACAGGCACTTCAAGTTGACGCGCGATGCCGACGGCGTCGCCTGGCTCTTGTTCGATCGCGCTGATGCAAGCGCCAACACGCTGTCCTCCGAGGTGATGGAGGAATTCGACGCCGTGCTCGCGGCAATCGAAACCGAGCGTCCCGCCGGCCTCGTGATCCGCTCCGCAAAACCGTCCGGCTTCATCGCGGGCGCCGACGTCAACGAATTCCGGAGTGCGTCCGATCCCGACATGGTGGAGACGCGCATCCGCGCCGCGCATGCGGTGATCGACCATCTGGAAGCTTTGAGGCTGCCGACGGTCGCGGTCATCCATGGCTTTTGCCTCGGTGGCGGGCTCGAGGTTGCACTGGCCTGCCAGTCGCGCATCGCCGTCGACGGCGCGCGCTTCGGCTTCCCGGAGGTGATGCTGGGTCTGCATCCCGGCCTCGGCGGCACCGCGCGCTTCACCGCGCTGGTCAATCCGGTTCAGTCGATGTCCCTTATGCTGACCGGGCGCACCATCGATGCACGCCGTGCCAGATCGCTCGGCCTCGTCGATAGCGTGACGCAGGAGCGCCATGTCCGGGGCGCGGTGAAGGATGCGCTGTTCGGCCGCCTGAAGCGGGCGCGGCCAGGCTTGCTGAC
>NZ_JALBGZ010000302.1:0-7163 GCF_023006515.1 Bradyrhizobium sp. PRIMUS42 | reverse complement strand
ATCGACGCCGGCGTCGTTCTGCATGTCCTCCCACAGCCGCAACGCCTCGCGCGCCAGCGGAATTTCCTCGCGCGCGCGGCCCTGCTGGCGGCACCAGCCCCAATTGCGGCTCGACTGCTCGCCGCCGACATGCCCCTTCTCGACGAGCGCGACGGAAAGTCCCTTCTTCGCCAGATGATAGGCCGCGGACACACCGATTACGCCGCCGCCGATGACGACGACGTCAGCCTGCGCCGGCAGGCGATCGTCGCTATTTATACGGTTGAGCGGCGGGGACATGGGGCACTCCTGGAAATCAGCTCGATCGAAGCTCGTCGGCTCGTCATGGGATGTTCATTCGCGGGTCGAGCGCATCGCGCAGGCCGTCGCCGAGGAAGTTGAAGCTCGTCACCGCGAGCGTGATGGCGAGGCCCGGCGCGATCGCGAGCCACGGCGCGCTGGTCAGATAGATCTGCGCGTTGTTGAGCATATTGCCCCAGCTCGCAGCCGGCGGCTGGATGCCGTAGCCGAGATAGCTGAGATAGGATTCCAGCAGGATCGCCTTGGCGACGTTCAGCGTCGCCGCCACCACGATCGGCGCGATCGCATTGGGCACGAGCTCGCGGAACATGATCCGCAGGTTCGACGAACCGAAGGCGAGCGCGGCAACGGCGAATTCGCGCTCTCTGAGCGATCGGACCTGGGCCTCGACGACCCGGGCCACCCACATCCAGGCGGTGGCCGCGATCAGCACGGTGGTGGTGACGAAGCCGGGCTCTATGAGCGCTGCGAGCACGAGCAGCAGGAAGATGGTCGGAAAGCACAGCACGGCATCGACGAGCCGCATCAGCACCGCGCCGACGACGCCGCCATAGAAGCCGGCAAAGGCGCCGACCACGATGCCGACCACCATCGCGATCACCATCGCGACGATGCCGATCGACAGCGACACCCGCCCGCCCATCATCAGCCGCGCCAGCACGTCGCGGCCAAGCTCGTCGGTGCCGAGAATGTGCGCGCCCGACAGCGGCGGTGCGAACCGCTTCATGATGTCGATATAGGTGTCGTCGAACGGCAGGAGATATGGGCCGAACGCCGAGCCCAGGACGAGAACCAGGATGGTCACCGCGCCCGCGAGCGCGAGGCGATGCCGGCGGAAGCGCCGCCAGGCGGCCTGGCCGGGGGAGAGCTGAACGGTGGAGAGGGTGGCAGCCGTCATCGCCTAGCCCACCCGGATGCGCGGATCGACGACGGCATAGAGGATGTCGGCAAGCAGCGAGCCGATCAGCACTATCGTCGCCGAGAACATCAGGATGCCCATCACCACGGGGTAGTCGCGGTAGCCGATGGAATCCAGGAACAGTCGCCCCATGCCGGGCCAGGTGAACACGGTCTCGGCCACCAATGCGCCGCCGAGCAACGTCGGAAGCTGGAGGCCGGCCACCGTGATCATCGGCAGCAGCGCGTTGCGCAGGGCATGCACGGTGAGGATGCGCCATTCCGGCATGCCCTTGGCGCGCGCAGTGCGGATGTAATCCTGGTTGATGACCTCGAGCATGGAGGATCGCATGAAGCGGCCCCACATCGCGGTCTCGACCAGCGCGAGCACCAGGGCCGGCGCGATCAGATGATGCAAGAGGTCCAGGAAGGAGCCGTCGCCGACGGTCTCTCGGTTGCCGGCCGGCAACCAGCCGAGTGTCACCGAAAACACGTAGATGATGACGAGACCGAACCAGAAGGTCGGGATCGACAGCGCGACCATGGCGCCGACGGTTGCGAGCATGTCGAACAGCGAATAGCGCCGCAGCGCGCCAAGGATACCGACCCAGCAGCCGAGCAGCACCGCGATGATGGTCGCCGTCGCCATCAGCTCCAGCGTCGCGCCGAGATGCGAGGAGATCACCGACAGCACGGACTCGCCGTCGCGGTAGGACTTGCCCCAATCGCCTCTCAGCATGCGGCCGAACCAGTCGAGATACTGAATTGGCAGCGGGCGATCGAGGCCAAGCTGCTTGGTGACGCGGTCGAGATCCTCCTGGGTCATCTGCGCGGAAGCCGCAAACTGCGAGAGCGGGCCGCCGGGCGCCAGATGCAGGATGGCAAAGCCGATCGCCGAGACGATCACGAGCAGCATGATCGCCTGCGCCAGGCGATTGACGACGTAACGGGCCATCTCAGGCGATCCAGCGAGCCGGATGCATCAGGCCCAGTACCATTCGCGGATGTTCCAGCAATTGATGGAGGTGTTGATGTTGGGACGGAAACCTTGCAGCCCTTCCTTCACGCCTTCGGCGATGAAGCCCTGGAACATGGGCAGGATCGCGAGGTCGTTGCGGATCAGCTTCTGCAGATCGCCATAGGTGGTCTTGCGCTGCGACAGATCGAACTGCTTGGCGCCTTCGGCGAGAAGACGGTCGGCCTCCGGGCTCTGGTACTGATAGGTGTTGTAGCCGCGACCGCCCTTGGCGGGAATGGCGCCGGAGCCGAAGCGCGGCGTTACGTCGGGATCGCTGCCCAGCATGAAGTTCACCGACACCAGCACCGAGTTGAATTTCGACTGCTGCCAGAAGTCGCCCCAGATCACCGCCGCCGGCATGTTGTTGACGCGCATCGCAGCACCGATCGCGCGCCAGTCCTGGATCAGCAGCTGCTGGGTCTGCTCGCGCACGGCATTGCCTGACGTCGTCGAATTGGTGAATTCGAGCTTGACGCCGCCCTTCTCGCGAATGCCGCCGGAGCCGCGGACCCAGCCGGCAGCATCGAGCAGCGCATTGGCCTTGGCGGGATCGTATTTGTGCTGCGGCAGGCCCTTCTGGAACGACCACGCCTGCTGCGGCACGAAGCTCTCGGTCTGCGTCGGCAGGCCGTAATAGAGCGCGTCGATGATCGCCTGCTTGTTGATGGCGAGGTAGAGCGCCTCGCGCACCGCGCGGTCGGCGAAGGGACCGAAATCCAGGTTGGGTGCGATATGCTCCACCGAGGACGTCGCGGAGACGAAGATCCTCCGGCCCTTCAGCGTCTTCGCCTCCTGCACGAAGTTCGGCAAAATGCCTTGCAGGCCGGTGTAATCGACCTGGCCGGTGCGGAACTGGGTGTAGAGCACGGTGAGGTCGGGGATATACTTGAAGACCACGCGTTCGACGTACGGCCCCTTGCCGTGATAGCCGGTGTAGGCGTTCAGGAGGATGTGGTCGCCGGGCACGCGCTCGCCCCAGCGGAACGGTCCGGTGCCGACAGGCGCATTGTGGAACGGCGAAGCGTTCGGGTCGGACACCTTCTCCAGGATGTGCTTGGGCACGATGAAGGTCAGCGATCCCAGGATCGACATATAGGGCGAATAGGGCGCTTCCATTCGCCAGTGGATCTCGTCCGCCGCGACGACCTTGATGTCCTTCACGAGACTATGGCCGACGCGGCTGCGGGCGCGGAAATTCGAATCGTTGATCAGATCGAGCGAGAACTTCACGTCGTCGGCCGTGAACGGCGTGCCGTCGTGCCACTTCACGTCGCTGCGCAGCTTGATCTTCCAGGTCAGGCCGTCGGCCGACAGCCCGCCATTCTCAATGGTGGGGACTTCGCGCGCCAGATCGGGAACGAAATTGCCGTCGGGATTGATGTACCAGAGCAGCGAGAACACCTGCCACCAGACGCCCTGATCGACCTCGATCCCGGGCATCAGCGGATGGAATACGGTCGGCTCCTGCGACAGCGCCGCAATCACCTGCCCGCGCGGCTTGTCCGGCGGATTGGTCGGGCGCTCGGTCTGCGCGAAGGCGTTGCCTGCAAGGCTCCATCCCGCCGCGGCACCCGCGCCGAGCTGGAAGAATTGACGGCGATTCGGAATGTCGAGATGCACTGCCCCAACGCCGAACTTGCCGGTGTCGTTTGCCATGACCCACTCTCCATTATCGCACGCGGCACCATCTCCCGCGCCCCGAGACCCCGGCAAAGGGACAGGAGTGGGCTTTAGTGCTTCTAAATTTTTCTATCAAAAATTCATCATAACTAAATACAGCTGTCAATCACATTGCTAGGATGCGCGACCTTTTCACTCCGACTGAAGCCTTGGCCGATCTGGTCCGGGGCTGAGATGATGCATGGGAGAGCGACATGGATGGTCGCGGCAACACCAACGGTCCGAAGGACGCCCCGACGATCGAGGCCGACGATGCGGTTGACCAGCGCCTCGGCGAGACCGTACGGCTGCTGCGCCAGCGCGCCGGCCTCTCGATACAGGACGTCGCCACCAGGACCGGCCTCTCCAACGGCATGATCAGCCAACTCGAACGCGCGCGCGCCATGCCGTCGATCCGGACGCTGCGCCTGCTCAGCATCGCGCTCGACGTCCCGATCTCCTATTTCTTCGAGACCACCGATCCCGGCGACGTGCAGCGCTACATCGTGCGCAAGAACAGCCGGCGCCTGCTGCGCCTCACCGCCAGCGGCGTCGTCAAGGAAGCGCTGACGCCGGCAGACAAGGGCCAGCTCGAGCTCTATGAGCTCACGCTCAATCCCGGCGCCTCGTCCGGTACCGACTTCCTCCAGCATACCGGCGAGAAGGCCGGCTACATCCTGTCCGGCAGCCTGCGGCTGTGGCTCGACAACCAGGCCCATGTGCTCGAGGCCGGCGACAGCTTCCGTTTCCCGAGCATCGTGCCGCACATGTTCGACAACCCGACCCAGCAGGCGGCGCGCGTGATCTGGGTGACGACGCTGCGCCAGACCGATTCGCCGGCGGGTTGATGCGCGAGGCCGGGCCTCGTGTCCGGGGACAGCCGGCCGCTTCGCGCCACCGGAAATTGCCCCTCGACGGAAACGCACGGAGTCTGTAGCTCACATCAAGCGGCTCCCTGAACCGGGCGGCCGGGGCGGTCCTTGGCTGGCGTCTTTGGTATGAGACCATGAAACTCAGGGGGCTTCTGACACTCGCGCTGGCCACACAGGCCATCGTGACGGCCGCAGCCCTTTTCGCCTCCTATGCCGTGACCGGCAGCGGCACGCGTGAATTCGGCATTCTCCAGCTTGTCGCCCTGCTGGCAAGCGCCGCCGTCGCGGTGCTGATTGTCCGCCTCTGCACCGGCACGATCGCGAGGTCGGAGGAAAAGCGCACCGCCGCGCAATCGGCTGAGCTGGCGCGGGCAGGCAGCGACAGCGCGCAGATGACGCAGGCCGTCATCAAGACCGCGCTCGACGCCTTCATTCAGATCGACGACAGCGGCGCCGTGCTGGAGTGGAGTTTTCGGGCGGAGGCCCTGACCGGATGGACGCGCAAGGAGGCTCTCGGTGCCCACGTCGTCGACCTCATCGTCGCCGAACCGCTCCGCGCCGCTTTCAGGCAGCGCATGGCGCGGCACGTTCCGGAATTGTCGGACACACCTGCCGGCATGCGCTTCGAGCTCACCCTGATCCACAGGAACGGTGAGCGGATCCTGGCCGAGGCGTCCAGCACGGTCTTGCGGCTGGGCGGGCGCGCCATCGTCAACACTTTCGTCCGGGACATCACCCAGAAGCGCGCCGCCGAGGAGCAACTGATCCAGTCCCAGAAGATGGAGGCGGTCGGGCAACTCACCGGCGGCATCGCGCACGAATTCAACAACATGCTCACGGTGATCACAGGCACGATCGAGATCCTCGCCGACGCCGTCAAGGACAACCCGCCGCTTGCGACCATCACCAGGCTGATCAGCGAAGCCGCCGATCGCGGCGCTGCGCTGACATCGAGCCTGTTGTCATTTGCCCGCAAGCAGGCGCTGCAGCCGGCCGAGATCGACGTCAACGAGCTGCTGGAAGAACTGGCTAAGCTGCTGCTGGCGACCTTCGACAAGAAGATCGAGATCGTGACCCGGCTTGGCGGCAACGTCTGGCTCGCCTTCGCCGATCGCAGCCAGCTGAGCTCGGCGCTGCTCAACCTCGCGATCAACGCCCGCGACGCCATGCTGGATGGCGGCAGGCTGACGCTGACGACGCGCAACGTCGTGTTCGGCGTGCGCGAGGCCGTCGCGATCGGCGCCGGCTATGCCGGCGACTATGTCGAGATCGAGATTGCCGACACCGGCACGGGCATTCCGCAAGCCATCCTGGAGCGGATCTTCGACCCGTTCTTCTCCACCAAGGAGGTCGGCAAGGGCACGGGGCTCGGCCTCACCATGGTGTTCGGCTTCATCAAGCAGTCCGGCGGCGGCATCAAGGTCGCGTCCGAAGAAGGTCGCGGCACGATCTTTACTGTCTACCTGCCGAAGGCGGAGGCGAGCACGCTGCGTCCGTCCGGCTACGACGACCGCAAGATCGTGGGGGGCCAGGAAACCGTTCTCTGCGTCGAAGACGACCGCGATGTCCGCCAATACGTGACGGTTCAGCTCGAAGCCCTCGGTTACAAGGTCATCCCGGCCGCCAATGCGACCGAGGCCCTCGCCATCTCCGCCGAAGGCAGGCCGTTCGACCTGCTCTTCACCGACATCGTGATGGCCGGCGGCATGAACGGGCGGGAGCTCGCCGAGCAGATGGCGGCCGCGCGGCCTTCCTTGCGTGTCCTGTTTACGTCGGGTTATGCCTACGACTCGCTGCATGCGCAGGGACGCGCCACCATGGGCGCACCGCTGCTGAGAAAGCCTTATCGCAAGGCCGAGCTCGCACGCATGCTGCGCCGCTGCCTCGACACCGCCGTCGATTCCGCAGGCGACGCGATCCCGACGCCCTACTCGGTGCAGGCCGATGTCGAGGCTTTTCTGCGCAGGCAGGCGGCGGAAGACAGCGGGACAGGGAAGCCGCGGAAATAGCCGCCTCGTGCCCGAAGCGGAATCGCTTCAAGTTGAAGCGATTATCGCGGTGGCTCCTTCACCTCTCCCGCAAGCGGGCGAGGGAGCGCACCTCCTTTGTTGCTGCATCAAACCTCATCTCATCGCACGCTCAGCTCATCCTTCGCCGCAGCGTGGCCGACGGCGTCTCGCCGAATTTTTCGCGGTAGGCGCCTGCCATTCGGCCGAGATGGGTGAAGCCGAGATCGAAGGCGAGGTCGGTGATGGAGACATCGGGTGACGCCTGCGCGAGGCGCGCGTGGAGACCGGCCAGGCGCATGTCGAGCAGCATCTGCGAGATCGACAGGCCGAAGTGACGGCGGAATCCGAGCTGGAGCGCGCGGATGCCGATGCCGGCGGCGCAGGCGAGCTGCACGAGGTCGAGCGGCT
>NZ_JALBGZ010000301.1:0-7214 GCF_023006515.1 Bradyrhizobium sp. PRIMUS42 | reverse complement strand
CGCGCGTGCCGGGTGCCTCCTCACGCAGCCACACCTCGGTCTCCCCGCGTAGCACGCCGCGCGCAGTCTCGGTCAGCTTCAGCGCGCCAAACGCTTCGCTGTCGCTCTGCAGATGCCCCATCGCCACCAACTGCCGCAGCACGGTGCGCCACTGCTTTTCGTTGAGCTCGCGGCCGATGCCAAACACCGACAATTTGTCGTGGCCGAACTGCGTCACCTTCTCGGTCAGGCGTCCGATCAGCACGTCGATCAGGTGCATCGCGCCGAAACGCTGGCCGGTGCGATAGATGCAGGACAACAGCTTCTGCGCCAGCACCTTGCCGTCGCGCATCTTCGGCGGCGTCAGGCAGTTGTCGCAATTGCCGCAGGTCTCGCCCATCACGATCTCGCCGAAATAGGCGAGCAGCCGCCGACGCCGGCAGTGCGGCGTTTCGGCAAGGCCAACCAGCGCATCGAGCTTGCCGATCGAGACCCGCTTGAATTCGTCAGAGGCGCTGGACTCGTCGATCATCCGACGCTGCTGCACGATGTCGGAGAGCCCATAGGCCATCCAGGCTGCCGACGGCTTGCCGTCGCGGCCGGCGCGGCCTGTCTCCTGATAATAGGCCTCGATGCTCTTGGGCAGATCGAGATGAGCGACGAAGCGCACGTCGGGCTTGTCGATGCCCATGCCGAAAGCGACGGTCGCGACGATGACGATGCCGTCCTCGTTGAGAAAGCGGTCCTGGTTGCGCGAGCGCACTTGGCTGTCGAGCCCGGCGTGGTAGGGCAGCGCCGCAATGCCGGCGTCTTGAAGCGCGGCGGCGACCTCCTCGACACGATTGCGGGACAGGCAATAGACCACGCCGGCATCGCCCGCATGCCGCTCCCGGATAAACTCCTTCAGCTGCGATACGGCACTGCGCTTGTCGACGATCTCGTAACGGATGTTGGGCCGGTCGAAGCTCGAGACGAATTGCGGTGCGCCCGTGAGCTGGAGCCGCTCGACGATCTCCCTGCGCGTCAAGTCGTCGGCGGTCGCGGTCAGCGCGATACGCGGCACGTCGGGAAAGCGCTCGGCGATGATGGAGAGGCCGACATATTCGGGGCGGAAGTCATGGCCCCATTGCGAAACGCAATGCGCTTCGTCGATCGCGAACAGCGCCACTCTCGCCTGCGCCAGCAGCGACAGGCAGCGCGGCGTGACCAGGCGCTCCGGCGCGACATAGAGCAGATCGAGATCGCCCGCGAGCAGGCGGCGCTCGATGTCGGAGGCTTCCTGGAACGACAATGACGAATTCAGCGCGGCGGCGTTGACACCGGCCTCGATGAGGCCGGCGACCTGATCACGCATCAAGGCGATCAACGGCGACACCACGATGCCGCAGCCTTCGCGCAGCAGGGAAGGAAGCTGGTAGCACAACGACTTGCCGCCGCCGGTCGGCATCAGCACCAGGCAATTGCCGCCGTCGGTGACGTGCCTGACGATCTCTCCCTGCGCACCGCGAAAACCCGGCAGGCCGAAGACCGAATGCAGCACCGACAGCGCATCGCGGCCGTTGGCCGGCGCAGGTAGCGGGGCGGTGGAGGGAGCGGACATGGGCGGGATGGAACCAAGGCCGTGAGATTCGTCACAAGGCCAGTCGCATAGCGGCGTCGGCGTGGCAAGAGCGTTTGCGGGGCGCGGCGCGGCTCTTTCCCTCTCCCCTTGTACAAGGGGAGAGGGGAAGAAGACACTACGCCCCGATCCTCCGCAGCGCTTCCGCGACGGTCACAATAGGCATGTTACGTCTCTGGGCGGCTTCCAGCGCATGACGCATCAGGTCTGGGGTGCAGCCGTAGGGGCTCGGCGTGTTCGCAACGTCGTGGCCGTAGAAGATGAGCCATCCGCCGCTCGCGACCGCCTGGTCGAAATAGCGATCGACGCCGGCCCTATCGATCTCGCAATCCACCAAGGGCGAAGCGCGCAGGAACTGGAGGTCGATGACGTCGCTGTTGACGCCGGGGAGGATGCCGCGCGCTGAACGGAAGGCCTTGGCGAGCTGCGGCTTGCGCCAGACCGAAGCGATCCCGTAGGGATAGGCGAAATTCTCGAGCGTGATCGAGGAATCGATACCGCGGAAATAAGCGCGGTTTCGCTCGATCTCGCGCGCCATCGCGACCTCGTCGAGAATGGCCGAGCTCTGATGCGAGAATGTGTGGCAGGCAATCTCGTGACCGGCGCGGTGAAGCCTGATGATCGCGTCATCGGACAGGCCATGCCAGTGATCCGACGGCTGACCGATCAGGCTGCCGGCGAGATAGAATGTACCGCGGCCGCCATGCTTTTCCAGAAGCTCGGCGCCCTCGCCTGCCGCGCTGTCGGGGGCATCATCGAAGGTGAAGCTCACGATCGGCGCATGCGCCGGCAGCCGGTGCGGCGCGGCGCGAAAATGCCGGGCCAGCCGATTGCTCACGCGTCCCTGAAGTGCCGACCACACGACTGCGTTTCCCGTGATTTGCGTATTTCCGTACTGAAACATTCGCGCGCTGGTTGAGGCAAGCCTAACGCTCGGGTAATCCTAACGCGGAACCAACATCCTTCGGCCGACGCGCAGGGACCGACGCATCGGCTCCCTCGCTGAGAAATTGCAACCAGTTGCGGAAAAGCACCGCCGCCGCGCTGCCGGCGCCGATATCGGCGCGCAAATTCAGCCCGGGCAGCTCGTTGGTGAGCGCCGGGTGGCGCTGGTGCGCCGCCTTCTTCTCGAAGCGGGCCAATTTCTCTTCCGTCGCTGCGTCAAAATAGCTCACGGGCAGGCGCGGATAATTCTCCCGCTCGCGCGCGAGATAGCGGCCGATGTCGCGCAGATATTCGCGCTGAAGCGACAGCGCGTCGTATTCCGGATGCCCCTGGAAGAACACGAAGCGGCTGGCATATTGGCGAACGAAAACATCGACGCCCGCATGGACGGAGCGTGTCAGCACCTGATAACCGGCCTGCACCAGGTCGCTCTCCGCAATCTCGTTCAAGCGCGAATGCGAGACCTTCAGCGGCGCCGGCGCGGCGCGCGTCAGGGAATCGCTCGTCACGGCGTCGCAATCGAAGATGCCGTGGCATTTGGCCGGTAGCCGTCGCCGTTCGATGCCGTCGAGGTGCAGCACCGCCGCGTGCGCGGCAAGGCACGACCAGATCGTCGAGCGCGTGTTGACCTTGGCCCAGTCGATGAGTTCGGTGAGGTCGCGCCAGTACGGCTCCTGGTCGAGTTCGGGCGCGACGGGCTCTGCGCCGGTCACGATCAGGCCGTCAAATTTCTGACGCTTGAGATCTGACAGGTCGGAATACTCGCTTTCGACATGCCACCTCGCTTCCGGCGAGCGCTTCACGGTCGGAAGCGAGAAGCAGTGGAAGCGGATGCGGCACTGGCCTGCTGCGGCCTGAAGCAGCTTCATGAACTGCCGCTCGGTCGCCTTCAGCGCCGGATCCGGCATGTTGTTGACGAGCCCGATCGTGAGTTCGGGTTCGTGTTCTCGCGCGAGATCGCGCTCGGTCGGCGCCAGCGCCGGACTCGAGATGACTTGATCCCTGTCGATCAAGATCGTCATGGGTGCCGCCGCCTACTCCGCGGCCTCGAGGCGCGCTGATCGACAGGCCTTGTCCAGCGCCTGGTCGATGTCCTCGACGATATCGGAGACATGCTCGATGCCGATCGAGAGCCGGATGGTCTCCGGCAGCACACCGGCAACACGCTGCTGCTCTGCCGACATCTGCCGATGGGTGGTCGAGGCGGGATGACAGGCCAGCGACTTGGCATCGCCGATATTGACGAGGCGCGTGATCAGCTTTAGCGCATCATAGAAGCTCTTGCCGGCCTCCATCCCGCCCTTGATGCCGAAGGTGAACAGCGAGGAGGCGTTACCATCGAGATATTTCTGCACCAGCGGATAATAGGGACTGTCGGGAAAGCCGGTGTAATTGACCCAGGCAACGCGCGAATCCTTGCGCAGGAATTCGGCGACCTTGCGGGCGTTCTCGACATGGCGCTCCATGCGCAGCGCCACGGTCTCGATGCCCTGGAGCAGCAGGAAGGCGTTGAACGGCGACAGCACCGAGCCCATGGTGCGCTGATAGACGCTGCGCGCCCGCTCGATATAGGCGGTCCTGCCGAAGCGCTCGGCATAGACGAGGCCGTGATAGGAGGCGTCGGGCTTGTTGTAGCCCGGGAAGCGCTCGGCATGCTTGGCCCAGGGGAAGTTCCCGGAATCGACGATGGCGCCGCCGAGCGTGGTGCCATGGCCGCCCAGGAACTTGGTCAGCGAGTGCACGGCGATATCGGCGCCGTAGTCGAACGGCTTGAGCAGAATCGGTGTTGCGACGGTGTTGTCGACGATCAGCGGCACGCCATGCGCATGCGCGACCTTGGCCAGCGCCTCGATGTCGCAGACATTGCCGGCGGGGTTGCCGATGGTCTCGGCGAACACGGCGCGGGTGTTCTCGTCGATAAGCTTCTCGATCGCCTCAGGCTTGTCGCTCTCGGCGAAGCGGCCGGTGATGCCCTGCCTCGGCAGGATGTGCGAGAGCAGCGTGTGCGTGGTGCCGTAAAGCTGCGGCACGGAAACGATGTTGCCGCCGTGATCGGCGACGTTGACGAAGGCAAAATGCAGGGCCGCCTGGCCGGTCGCGACCGCGAGCGCACCGACGCCGCCTTCAAGCTGGGCGATCCGCTTCTCCAGCACCGCGCTGGTCGGATTGGCGATACGGCTGTAACGGAAACCTTCGGCCTCGAGATTGAAGAGCGCCGCGCCGTGATCGGCGCTGTCGAAGGCGTAGGCTGCGGTCTGGTAAATCGGCACGGCGACCGCGTGCGTGGTCGCCTCGGGCTCGTAGCCGGCGTGAATAGCGATCGTCTCGTTGCGCATCGTGCCACCTCCGCGTGGAGCGGGCCGCACTTATTGGCCTGTATGAGGCATGTGCGTTGTCCGCCACGTCCCGTGTTAGAGGCGGGTGGTAAAGCGGACAATAATTCGCTTAGAGATCGAGGAAGTAACCCTAATGCTTGTCGGCGAATTGGCCGGAATCCGGGTTAAATTGCATTAATGAAGATGCTGCTCGGTGCAACTTGCGGATCGCGTCACTCATTGCGTGGCAGATGACCGTGGATCGAGATCGCACCCTCGATACATCCCATGCAGCTGTTTACCTTGAAGAAAAACAGTACGGGGAGTTAGTCCTCCTCGACGATCGAGCCATTGCTGGATTGGCGAGGGATACATTGAATACAGCATCCGGGTCGCCCCGCGGTCGGTAAATGTGCGCCCATTCCTGCCGAAGTCCCACGCAGCATGAAAGGCAAGCCTTGCCTTCGAGGTGACGCAGATGTCGTCCGATGCAATCGTCGCAAGGACGATCGTGCAGGCGGAAGCGCAGAGGCCATCGATGACGACCGATTGACGCGCGGCGCGCAATTTCTCGTATCGCTCGATGTAGTCAGCAATCGATCCGCCTCGATCATTCGCGATGCGAACCACGGCATGGCTCGCCCCCGTGCCAGTGAGTAAGAGCAATCCCGCGACAACCCCTGCCGGAAATCTCATGCTGCTCGCTCGATTGTGTGATGCCGCCACTTGGCAAGACCAGTGCTGATGGCGCGCCACCTTGATGCTTTCGGTCTTGGGACTCTTGACCTCGGTCGAAGAACCACCGCGCGTTGCTAGAGGGAACCCGGACAAGTGGGTCACGGCGGGCTTGAGCCGAGGAAGCACCGGCAGCCTTGACGGACGGCAGCGGAGCTGGCCGCTACCGTCCCGCCAACTTCAATATCGATACCCGTATGGATATTGTCCGGGGCAAACGTAATTGCCGTAAGTGTCATAGGTGCAGCTGCTGGAGCCACCGTAGTAGCCATAGGCGCCGGCTGCGGCGGCTCCTACTGCGGCCGCACCTAGACCATAGGCTGCGCCCCTGTAAGCGCCGCGATAGGCTGCATTGCGATAGACCCCTCTGGCCACAGGGCGCCCCGCGATCGGGCGATAGCCATAACCACGGCCGGCGACGCCGTAGCGGCCTCCCGCACCCCGGTATCCGCCGCCCCGGACATGGGCGACGCGGGCGCCACCGCCATGGAAACCTCCGGCGCGCATACCACCACCATGGAAGCCGCCGCCGCCGCGGCGAGCGTATGCATCATCGGGAATGAGACTGACGGTGATCAGAACGATCGCCGCCAAAGCAGCGAGAAGACATCGAAGCATGGCTTTCCTCCATTACTTGGGGTGCCGCGCACATGATAAGGCGATGCCGCTCACGGATCGGCACCCGGCAGGAACCTCTTCTCCTCCTCAAGGTCGGATTTGACCTAGATCAAGGAGTCGAAGATTGAGGACTTCTCGTAAAGAGATGCGGGCTGGAACACCCGCTGTGGAACTTGCTGCGGCTTCCCTGCCCCACGAGATCGAGAGGCTGACAACGGCGGCGACGCACTCTCGACATGGTCAGCAACACAGGCACACGCGCTTTCACGCCGCGATGAACCATTGTGTAAGCAAGCTTCGCGCGCGATGCGCGAAGCCCTGAAGCGCTTATTGGAGCAGGTTCAACCCATCCGATCCCACAGCCGATGAGCGAGCACGCCGGCGCGCTTCTCGATCGCGGCCGCGGCATCGAGCGCGAGATCCTCGCGATAGCGCCCGGTAATCAGCTGCACGCCAATCGGCCTGCCGTCGTGAAGCGCCACCGGCACCACCGCGCCGGGCAGGCCGAGCACGTTGATCGCGGAGATGAAGCGGATCTCGCCCCAGAAGATCTCGCGCACGCGCTCGGGGCTGACGGTGTCATCGCGCGGGCCCGGCGTCGGCTTCACCGTGGTCGGCGCCAGCACGATTGGATAGTCTTCGAAGAACAATTGCCAGGCGCGGATGTGGCCGTTGCGCGCGGCGGTCGCCTGCATCCAGGCCTTGAGATCGAGCACGTTGGCCTTGGCCTTCATGCCGCCCCAGGCCTTGTGAAAATCCTCGGACGTGACCTTCAGCATGGAGGCTTCCTGCATCACCACGGTCTCGTTGGTGATGATGTCGCACCAGGTCTGCCAGACGCCGTTGATGTCGGGCACCTCGACCTCGCTGACGCGGTAGCCGGACCGCTCGAGGTGGTCGGCGGCCTGGCGCAGCGCCGCGGCGACGGACGGATCGACGTCCATGTCGTCGGGAATCTTGGCCAGGGCCACCTTGATCGGCCCCTTCGGCCTCTCGCCGACCAG